>CAIXPS010000086.1 GCA_903921365.1 uncultured bacterium
AGCTTCTTTGTGTCAGCCGGCGATGCGGGTTTACCCGCTGAATACCCCTCCGCCTCACCCAACGTGATCTCGGTGGGTGGAACGCGACTTACCTTTAATACGAATGGTAGTTTTGCCAGTGAAACGGCCTGGAGCCTGGGCGGCGGCGGCTGCAGCAAGTACGAGACTGCACCATCTGCCCAGTCCACTTTCAGCGGGTATTCACAGGTAAACTGTGCGGGTAAGCGCGCCACCCCCGATGTGTCGCTCGATGCTGACCCGTATTCCGGCGTGTCGGTCTATGACAGCACTCCATACAGCGGTCAGTCCGGCTGGTATTCGGTAGGCGGCACCAGCGCCAGCTCACCGATGTGGGCCGGTCGCTCAGCCGTAGCTGGCACTGTGGTCAACGCTGCGTACGTCTATGGCAGTTCAATCACCTATCGCGACATCACCAGCGGCAACAACGGCGCAGCCTGTCTGACTGGCTTCGACCTATGCTCGGGTCGCGGCAGTTGGATCGGCGCGACGCCGTAATTGGATGAAACTAGAGATTGGAGATTGCAACCTGACAATCTCCAATCTCTAATCTCTAATCTCTAATCTCTAATCTCCCATCTCCAATCTCTATCTTCTGAAATACGGTTGCAGGTCGGCCAGTATCGCGTCGAGTTCGACGCGGTCATCAGCATCAAGCGATTGCGCGCCGGGTGAGCGCATGCGGGTCGACTGGAACACGCCGCGCCGCACCAGCACTTCCTTGCTCACGGGCAGCCCGAGCAGCATGAGCTGGTTGATCAACGGCAGGATCAAGTTGAAGATCATGCGCGCCCGCGTGATGTCGCCGCTTTGCCAGGCGTCCCACACCTGCACATACACATCGATGATCTCGGCGGCGGGCATGAACCCGCTGGCGCCACGGCGCAACTCAGACAGCATCCAGCGGCCAAAGGCGCCGCCGAAAATGCCGTCGCACGGCGCCTGCGCAATCGTGGTCGCGCGCATCACGGCGCTGATGTTGTGCGCGCTGGCGCCAGCCTCCTCTTTGATATAACGCACTTGCGGAACCTCGCGCAGCAACCGCACCAGAAAGTCGGGCGACACGCCAGGCGCGGCATTCTGCGCCACGAGCGGCAAGGGACATGCGGCTGCAATACGCCGGAAGTAATCGAGGATCTCGTCACCGTTGGCCTGGCTGATGTACGGGGGCAACGCCATCACCGCCTGCGCGTTGACGGTGGCCGCGTGGCGCGCGTGTTCGACCGCGACCATCGCACTCGGCGCTGAGACCGTCGCGATAAACGGGATGCGCCCATTCGCTTCAGCCGCAACAACCTCGACCAACATCTGACGTTCGTGGTCGGACAGGAACTGCACCTCGCTGCCAAGCGCCGGGAAGACGATCCCGTGTGCGCCGGCACTGACGCAAAAATCGACCTCGCGGCGCAGGCTGGGGATATCCAATTCGCCCTGCGCATCCAGCGGCGTTTGCAACACCGGGAAGATGCCGCGCAAGCGTTGCAACTGCTGCAAGCGTTCAGACATGAGATCCTCCGTAGATCAGACAAATGTGAGCGTACACCGGCATTGTAGCTGGATTGCGCGCCCACACCCAATGCGCGGCAGTGCAACTGCCGCACGAACAAAGAACGACGAAGGGCGTCTGACAGAGCACGTAGAACACGTACAATGGCGGCGAGGTTTACTGGCTGAAAATGAACACACCCACCCTTTCTCCCCTGGAAGTTACACAACTGATCGTCCGTTTTAACGATGCGCTGAACGCCCACGACGTCGACGCCATGCTGCGCTGTCTCACCACGGACAGCGTCTTCGAGAACACATCGCCCTTCCCGGATGGGACGCGCTATGAGGGTCACGCCGCGGTGCGCGCGTTCTGGGAAGAGTTCTTTCGCAACGGCGCCGATCAACGCATCGAGATCGAGGACATCTTTGCCTGCGGCGACCACTGCGCCATGCGCTGGGTCTATTCGTGGCGCGGCGCCGACGGCGCTCCCGGTCACATCCGTGGCGCGGATATCTACACCATCCGCGCCAGCCTCATTGCAGAGAAGTTATCGTACGTGAAAGGATGACGGGGCTACCACTCCGTCCACTGGCCGGCGGGTTGCATCCAGGCGGTGGCCGAGGGCATGCCGGCGAACAGCTTCTGGAAGCCTGCGAGGAACTGCGGGTTCTGGTAGAACTGCGCCATGCCCTGGCCGTTGTGCCAGACATCCACTGCAAAGAACTCCAGCGCTTCGGGCGATCCGGGAGGCGCCAGCCGGAAATAGGCTTCATGTGACATGCTGCCCGCTGCGCGCGCCATACTCATGGTCGGCCCGACAAGCGCGTTGTGTATCTCGCGCGCTTGCTCGCGTGACGCCACCGGCCCGCGCACAATGCCGATATACCGCCCGGTTTGATCCGCTGGCGCAGGGAAGTGGTACCCGGCGAATCCCTCGGCCGGCATCCATACCACTGGGTCGCGGTGGGCAAAGATCAAGGCGCCACCCTCCTGCACCTGCGGATGAGCGAAGAAGGCGTTCAACCCTTCCAGGCTATTCCAGTGATCGAGGAACAGAATTTCGTTTGCGGCCGCGCCACCGCCATCGATCGGCGTATACACCATATGGCTCAGGTCACCCAGTGCGCGGGCAGCGGCGATGTTCTCCGGCGTGCCCGCGTGCTTGTTATGCGTCACACGCGAAGCTTCAAGTTCCGGCGTTGCCATCATCCCACGAATCGACAGAAGAAACACACCCATTGAGTCAGACATTTCGTTCACCTTTTCCTTTATCAAACGTTAAACCAGCTATCTCATACGGTGCAAACACTTGTTCATGTTGTTTCAAGTGATTACGACTAATATGACGGGTGAATGGGCGAAAACTGTGCGGTCACGCCTTCACATTCATGGCGCCTCTCTGCGGCTATCGCCGATTCGATGAACACGTTGACGCGCCCTGGCGCATTCTCGGTGCTATCATCCCAGTATGCCCATCGATCTTTTTGACCAGGCGCAGGCCGAACGCACTAAAACCGAAGCCCCGCTGGCGTTGCGCATGCGCCCGCGCACGCTGGACGAGTTCGTCGGCCAACAGGATATCGTCGGCCCCGGCAAGCTGCTCCACCGCGCCATTGAGGCCGACCGGCTGTTTTCGTCGCTGATCTTCTGGGGGCCGCCCGGCACCGGCAAGACTACGCTGGCCTGGATTATTGCGAACAAGACCAAGAGCCACTTCGAGATCCTGAACGCGGTCATGGCGGGCGTGGCCGACATCCGGCGCGTTGTGGCTGAAGCCAAAGAACGCCGCAAGATGTATCGCCAGCGCACCATTCTTCTGGTGGACGAGATCCATCGCTTCAATAAATCACAACAGGATGCGCTGCTGCCGCACGTCGAGGACGGCACGATCATCCTGATCGGCGCGACGACCGAGAACCCGTATTTCGAGGTCAACAGCGCGTTGATATCGCGTTCGCGGCTATTCCAACTGCGCCCGCTGACCGACGACGACGTGCGCCAGTTGCTGTTGCGGGCGCTCAAGGACGCAGAGCGCGGCTACGGTTCACGCAAGACCCGCATCAACACCGATGCGCTGGCGCACCTGGTGAAGGTGGCCGGCGGGGATGTGCGCAATGCGCTTAACGCGCTGGAACTGGCGGTGGAGTCCACGCCGCCCGACGCGGATGGCGTCATTGTGATCGACCTGGCTGTGGCGCAGGACAGCATCCAGCGGCGCGCGGTGCTGTATGACAAGGAAGGCGATGCGCACTATGACACGATCAGCGCGTTTATTAAAAGCGTGCGCGGCAGCGACCCCGACGCGGCGTTGTACTGGCTGGCCAAAATGGTCTACGCCGGCGAGGACCCGCGCTTTATCATGCGCCGGTTGCTGATTCTGTCGGGCGAGGATATCGGCCTGGCAGATCCGATGGGCATGGTAGTGGCCGCAGCCGCGTCGCAGGTGTTCGACTGGATCGGCATGCCGGAGGGTGTGTACCCGCTGGTTGAGGCGACGCTATATCTGGCGACAGCGCCAAAGTCAAATAGCGCTGGCAACTACTTCCGCGCGCGGGCGCAGATTGAGGCCGAAGGCGCGGGTGAAGTGCCAGATCACCTGAAGGACGCCAACCGCGACGCGAAGGGGCTGGGACACGGCAAGGGATACCAGTACCCGCATGAATTCGACCAGCATTTCGTCGCACAAAACTACCTGCCGCGCGAAATTTCCGGCATGACGTTTTATGCCCCTTCCAACGTGGGATACGAGCAACAGGTGGCCGAAAGATTGGAGCGTTGGCGGACGGCGCAACGCGCGGCGCTAGGCATTGACCAACGCGAGGGGCCGCAGCTTAGCCAGACCGAGATCGAGCGAATGAAGAAGGAACGCTAGTCTCCACTCCCTCACATACGCAATGCGGCGATGATTGCTGGCACTTTCTTTGTCTCGCGCAGGCGAATCACCAGTAGGACCAGATTGAGGAGCAAGCCAGGCGCGCGAATATTGCCGCCGATAGTGGAGATAAGCGCATCGAGGCGCCCGATCTCTCGTGTGACGCGATCAGGCCCGCTAGCGTTCAGGGCAAGCGCCGCCGCCCACGCCATCTGGCGCGCTTGTGCGATGGCAAAAGCGAGGATCATCTCGTTTGTGCGCCCTCCGACTTTGTCGATCAGCCCAATCCATGGCGAGACGTCGTCAATACGCTCTTGCACATCCCAGATCATCGCCGTCAGGATGTCACTGATCTTCATGAAGTCGCGCTCCAGACCGGGCAACTGTTCGCCAGGAGCGATCTGCGCGGCAGCGATGGCCAGGTCGAGGTTGATGTGCGCGTTCATACCCAGTAAGAGGTGTTGCAGGATGGTGGGCGACCATCGCCGCGCGCTCCGAAACGCCATCTGCCAGGAGAGGGTCGGTTCCTCGCCGCGCCAGAATTGCCCGATGGCATCCAGGTACCGCCGCGCGAAGACGATGTCCAGTCGCTCCATGCGTTTGCCATCCTCGAAGCTGCCGGCCAGAATCGCCGCGCGCACTTTCACGGTGACGTCATAATACAATGCAGCGAAATACCCAAGCCGGCTTGACTCCTCAGAACAACGCGTAATCACGCGCTCCATATCTGCGATCACATCGTCGATGGTCCCGGCGGGCAATTCATGTGAGTAGATCAGGTCGCTAATGAAATATTCTCCTTGAATGGCATTGCGCAAAACAAGTCGATTGTCAATGCGCGATGCCCCGGCAAACAATCACGCCCGCTATGATAATCGTTGTGAATATCTAGCTTTGGGGTATTTCGCCCAAGTCGTGCGCCGGACAGGTGGATGTATAGATTGCCGCTCCAGCCCGCGAACAGCAGGCTATAGCGCGTCACCCATGCCGAAGTCGGTGGCTACAGAAAGCGCTGCGATTAAGTCGGCAAGCCGTATGTCTGCGGATGATTGCGTGCTCACTTGCGCGACTTTACTCGCGTCGGCGCCGCTGATTTTTTCGGGCTGTGATACAGTCATTTCTTACCCGTTATGACTACAAACAGCCCTGCTATTGGTGCGGAACCGCTACCCGCCTTCATCCATCCTCACGTCAGCCTGCTCACCATCCTGCTCGCTTATCTGCAGGCGGGCTTTACGGCTTTTGGCAGCGCGATCACACAAAAGCTGCTCGCGCTGGTGGCCGACCGCAAGTGGCTGTCTGCCGAGGAGATCGACGACGGGTTTGCACTGGTGCAGCTCTACCCCGGCCCGATGATGGTGGACTTCACCGCATACGTGGGTTACAAGCTGCGCGGCGTGCCGGGCGCGATCGTGGCGACGACTGGCTTTATCCTGCCCGCGTATCTCCTGATGCTGGGTGTGTCGGTGCTGTACTTTAACTTTAATACGGGCAATCTGCCATGGGTGCAGCCGTTCTTCGTCGGACTGGAGGCGATCGTGGTCGGGATCGTAGCACACCTGGCGCTGGATTTTGGCGCGCGCGTGATCAAGGGGCGCGTGCAAGCGCTGATCGCCGTGCTGGCGTTCGGGGCATTGCTCTATAAAGTGAACCCTGTTCTAATCATCGCCGTCTCGTTGGCGCTGGGCATGGCGCTGTTGCGGCCGGCGCAGGCGACCGCGTTACGCACTGCGCCGCGACCAGCGCGTTCCTCGCCGTGGATTGCGATCGGCGTCGTGACGGCGGTGGTCATCGCCGTTGCTGTGTTTGCGGCGACGCTGCAATCGGATGTCGGGCGCATGGCGTTGTCGTTTTTCAAGATTGGCAGCGTGGCGTTTGGCAACGGAGTCACGATCATGCCGCTGGTGCAGGCCGATGTGGTGGATACGTATGGCTGGCTGTCGCAGGCGCAGTTCACCGACGGCATCGCACTTGGGCAGATCACGCCGGGACCGGGGCTGATCACCGCCACATTTGTCGGCTATAAACTGGCCGGTTTCTGGGGCGCGACTCTCGCTACCTTTGCCATCTTTTCGCCATCGTTCGCCATGACGCTGATCTTCACTGAGGTCTTCACGCGGTTGCGCAGCCTGCGCCTGATTCGCGGGGCGATGGCCGGCGTGCTGGCTTCATTCGTCGGGCTACTGGTGGTGATGGCGCTGCAACTGGGCGCGACTGCGTTCAAAGGCCCGGCAGCGCTGACGCTCGCGGCGGGCGCACTGGTAGCCGTGCGCTATTTCAAACTCGACGTGGTGTGGGTGTTCGCGGGTGGACTCGTCCTATGGGGTGTCGCCCTCGCACTTGGCGTTGCATGATCCAGAATTTTTCCGCGAATCCACGCGAATTTGAGCGAATTAACACAAATCATCTTTCGTGAAGATTCGTGGACGTCCTATCCGTCTGTCCGCCGTGCGAGAATAACCGGGATGATTTACATTGATGCGTCCGCCGCAGTGCACAATAAGGCGGGGTTGAGCCGCTACGGGCAGGAGTTGATTGCGGCGCTGGTTGCCGATCCCACACACAAGGGCGAGTATGCCGTGTTCTATCACGACGCGGCGACCGCGCAGCCTGGCGCGGTGATCAAATCGCTGCCGGGAATATCGACGACGCAACCCTCGCGCCCGTGGCGCATGCGCGCATTACTGGCGCAGCTTGCCAACGTGAGCCAGGACGACATGTTGAGCAGCGCCGGAGCCGCCGCAGCAGCGGCGTCTCAACTGCCAACCCTCTTTCACGCCACGGAACACCTGCTGCCGCGCTTCAAGCGCATCAAAACCGTCTTTACACTGCACGACCTGATTTTCAAGTTCTTCCCCCAGCATCATCTGCCGCTCAACCGCATCTACCTGTCGCTGGCCTTTCCGCTCTTTCTGAAGCGCGCCGACGCCATCATCTGCGTATCGGAGCAGTCGAAGCGCGACGCCCAGCGCATCTACCACGTGCCCGACTCCAAACTGCGCGTGATCTACGAAGGCGTCGACCCACGCTTCCGCCGTGTGACAAACGCCGCGACGCTGGCGCACGCGCGCGAACGCTATCACTTGCCGGGGCGGTTCATCCTGTCCGTGGGCACTATAGAACCTCGCAAGAATCTGAAGACGCTGTTCGAGGCCTATGCAGCGCTGACAGGAGGCGAGCAATCAGGGGGCAGGGGTCAGGGGTCAGGGATCAGAGGGGTGGAGGATGTGCGGCTGGTGGTGGCGGGCCGGCAGGGCTGGCTGGTGGAGGAGACGACGCGAGCGGTGGATGAACTTGGGCAGACAGGACGCGTGCTGTTCACCGGTTACGTGGCCGACGAAGACTTGCCGGCGTTGTATTCGCTGGCTGATGCCGTGGCATATCCGTCGGTGTACGAGGGGTTTGGGCTGCCGCCGTTGGAGGCGCTGGCGTGTGGTGTGCCAGTTGTGTGCTCGAACGCCTCGTCGCTGCCTGAGGTGATGGGCGATGCCGGGCTATTGATCCCGCCGACCGATGTGCGCGCCTGGATGCTGGGACTTGGGCGCATCCTCACCGACGCCGACCTGCGCCGCGATCTCAGCGCGCGCGGCCCGCGCCAGGCGGCGCGCTTCACCTGGCCGGATGCAGCGCGCAAGACGCGCGCGGTGTATGACGAATTGTTGGCAGGGCGTGAGACAAAAGAAGGACACTGATCTGCAAAAGATCTGCAAAAATGATGAATAACGATAAGCTGCGCTGGGAGATCAGCCAGTTCCTGGGATTCCGCATTCCTGAGACAGTCGCGTCGTTCACAATACACACCGAGGTGGAAGAACACGGTTATCGCCGAATCCTGATCAGCTATGCCGGCGAGGAAGACGATCACATCCCCGCATTTCTGCTGCTGCCGGACGGCCCCGGCCCTTTTCCCGCTGTGCTGGTTCATCACCAGCATCACAGCCAGCGTCACTTTGGCAAAAGCGAAGTATGCGGTCTGGTGGGCGATCCCTTGCAGGCGTTTGGCCCGGCTTTGGCTGAACGAGGTATCGCCGTCCTGGCGCCGGATTCAATCTGCTTCGAGGATCGCCGGCGCAATTGTGCCGGGACGGAGCCGCACGACGCCGACGTAGACCAGCACTACGATGAAATGTGTTACCGCCTGTTGCGCGGCGACACCCTGATGCGCAAGGTTCTCGACGACTCCGCGCGCGGAATCAGTTTGTTGCGCGCACACCCGCGGATCAACCCGCAACGCGTTGGCATCCTGGGGCATTCGTACGGCGGCAACACCGTTCTTTTTCACGCGGCACTGGACAAACGGATCGGTTTTGCGTGTTCCAGCGGCGCTGCGTGCAGCTATCGTTACAAGCTGGCGCATCAATATGGGATCGAGATGGCTGAAGTGATCCCAGGATTCGCGACACATTTTGACATCGCAGACCTGGTGACCTGCATGGCGCCAAGGCAGGTGTTGGTAGTGTCAGCAACCGACGACGGTAATTCACAAGATGCCGGCGAAATCGTCCGCACAGCGAGAGAGACATGCGCCGCGATGGCCCTGACGGAACGGATCGAACATCGATGTTACGAGGGACAGCACGACCTGACCCAGGAACGCCTGGATGCCATCGCGCAATGGCTTGTTGCCCGCGCTGCACAAGATTAGAAAAGCAGCCTCTCTCTGCGCCACAATGGGGATTCTGATATGAAATTTGTGATTCCCTATAGAATATGCAAAACAGACTGCCAGCATCGAAACCGGAGATGACAGCATGATCGAACGAACGTATGGCGCAACAGGTGTGCGCGTGGCGATACTTGGATTCGGCGCGGCGCGCCTGCCCGAATCCGTCAAAGGCCACGGGCGATTTGACTACGAGAAGAGCGTGCCCGTCGTGCGGCGCGCCATCGACCTCGGCGTCAACTATATCGACTCGGCGCAGGCCTACGGCGCAGGAACCAGCGAGGTAGTGATCGGCAAGGCGATCAAAGGCTATGACCGCTCCAGGCTGTTCCTCACGACCAAGATTCCCGTGGGCAATCAAGTGCAGTCGCGCGCGTCCAGCTGGCGCAAGCGCCTCGACATAAGCCTGCGCCGCTTCGACACGCCGTACATCGATTTCGTGTTCATGCACGGCCTGACGTGGCAGGCGTTTGTTGATCACGCCTCCAGGCCAGGTCGGGCGCTGAGCGAGATGCGCAAGGCGCAGCAGGAAGGACTGATCCGGCACGTGTGTTTCTCCAGCCACGACCTGCCGGGTAACATCATCCGGTTGATCAATACGAACGAATTCGCCGGCGTTCTGATGCAATACAACTGCCTCGACACCAGCAACAGAGAGGCAATCCAGCGCGCCCACGAGAAACAGATGGGTGTGGCGATCATGGGGCCACTGGCGGCAGGGCTGTTTGTCAACGCTGGGGCATCTGCGCATCTTCCAGGCGCACCGAGTGCTATGCGACCCGAAATCGCGCTGGACTTCGCGCTGACAAATTCCAACGTGACTGTCGCGCTCTCGGGCATGAGTTCGGTCGAGCAGGTCGAGCAGAACGTCACCGCCGTAGAGCGATTTGGCGCGCTCAACGCAGCAGAATCTGCCGACTGGAAACGGTTCTACTGTCGCCAGCAGGTGGCAGCCGATGAATACTGCACTTACTGCGGCAAATGCCAGCCCTGCCCACAGCAAGTCAACATCGCCGAGAACTTCCGCTACATGAACTGGCAGCGAGTCTGGGGGCTGGATGCCCCCGCCAGGGATGCCTATGCCCGGCTCAACGGCAAGGAGGGCTGGCAGCCATGGGGCAAGATCGAAGGCAAAAACGCCAGCGCCTGCAACGACTGTGGCGAGTGTGAACCGCGCTGCCCGCTACACATCCCGATCATCGCGCAGTTGCGCGAGGCGCGAGAGTCACTGGGACATGCGGAAGATGTCAGACTTCTCAAAGAAGTCTGACATCTTCCGCATTCGCCGGCCACCACTCCGGCTGGAGCGGCGCAATCACGCCCTGCTCGATCGCGATGGCGTACAGCGGCGCGAAGCACCCGATCAGTGTGCCCTCATACCCCGTCGGCAGCCCCTCCCATGAGCGGAACTCGTTACCCGTGCCGATGCCGCCGTTGAAAACGCCGGCGGCGTAGCCCGCGTCCATCTCACTCGCGAGCGCCTGCGCCTGCTGGTGTAACCCGTGGATCGACAGGGCGCGCAGGTAGTAGGTGGCCGGCCAGCCCGATAGGCTGCCGTCGGTATACGTCTCGAAGGTCGGCGTGAAGTCACCCATGATGTCGGGCAGCATGTGATCCTCGCGCCGGATGGGCAGCAGGTTGCACGGCAGACCCAGTTGCGCGGTCGTCTTGCACACAGCGGCCCGCAACGCTTCCAGCTTGAGTAGTGCGGCGCGCGCCTGATCGGGTTGCACCAGCCCGAGCGCCAGTGCCAGCCCGTTGACAAACAGGAACGCGTAATCGTGCAACTCCCCGTCGCGGCTGCGCCAGCCTGCCACCCAGCCCGTGGCGGGATTCAGCAGCACCCGCGCATAGTTGGCCTTGATCGTGTTCGCCGCCTCGCCCGCGCGCGCCGCCAGGTCACGCTGTCCGAGGTCTTCCAGCAACGCAGTCGCATTGCGGAAAGCGCGGTATGACCATGCGTTCACATAGCCGTCGATGTGGCCAAAGCCGACTACGTCCATGCTGTTCGAACTCCAGCGATACGACCCGCTGTCGCCCGACAAATCATGGCACACCACCAGTTCGTTGTCGCCCAGCGTCGCAAGCATGCGCCGAGTTGTCTCGACCAGCCCTGGCTCGATGCGCCGCAGCCACGCCAGATCGGGGCGGAACTGATGGATGCGCCCGGCGGTGCTGACCAGCACAGGATCAGAATCCATGTACAGGTTGCGCCAGTAGCCATAGCCGCCGCCGTCCAGCAGCGCGCGCCCCACGGTGAAACGCGCCAGATCGAGCGGGTCGGGGCCGTTGGCAGGGCGACGCGTGCGCGCCACGACTTCAATCGGGGCGCAATGCGACACGTGGCAGTTCACGGACGAGGCGTTGTTCGAGAACCCGCCATACTCCGGGCGAAAACAGGCGAAGACGGTTGCCCAGCGGCTGGCCAGCCCGGGGTTGAGTGAGACATCGCCAGCTACTGCTCCTGCGCCATCAGGCCGCACGCTATCGACACTCCATTCCATCGTCGCGTGACGCTCGCCAGCGGGCAGGCACAGGGGTGCGTCCGGCGCCGGACGCGGAGCGAGCACAATCCCGCCGGTCACGGTGTTGTGCGTCCGATACCCCTCGACCTGCAGCGAGACCGGCGACTCTGCCGAAATCGCGCGCATCGCCAGGCAACCGACCGAGTCAGTAGCCCACAACATGGGCAGTTCGACATCCCCGTTGCGCCCAGGCCTGAGTGTGGGCAGAGCCATTGCGCCAGTAATCCCAGCCGTTAAATCCCACGCCACCCGCCATGCTTCGGCCTCCACAACGGGCAATGCGCGGTCGCATCGCTGGGTGAGTTCCAGCGTCAGCCGGTCAGCTTCGACCGTGAAAATCGCGTCGATGCTGAGGCCGTCGATGCAGTGCAGGTTGCGATAGGCCACGCAGTTGCCGCGCACCGACACCTCGCCCGTCCACGCATGCGCGCCCCAGTCGCCCTGCAATGTGCGGAGTAGCGGGCCGCTGCCGCCGCCAAGCGTGTTCATCATCCCGCCGCGCCGGGCGGCGAGCAGGCGCTGTTTCGCCGCGTTGCCCTGGTCGTGCGCATCCCAGCCAAGGTGCATCAACATCGGGCGCGCGAGCGAGAAACCGACGGACAAGCGCTCGCTCTCGAAATACACCATCTCCGGGCGATGAATCAACCGCATGCCAAGCGGAGCAGCCGGGCTGACCTCGCGCATAGTCAATGGCGGGTGATAGTCCGGCGCGGGACGTTTCAAATAGGTCGGGGTTCCATGCGCGCTCAACCCCGGCACGCCCAGCGTTCCGAATGGGACGTTGTATTCGCCCCCATTGCACTCGCCGTGGTTCGGCCACACCGGGTGCTCGCGGTCGCACTCGATGCGCAGGTGATCGGTCAGCAGGCCGCCCAGATCGATCACCTGTGCGGGCGACCGCATGACCTCGGCAAAGTGCGCGTTCATCTGCGCGATCGTCATGTCCTGCGTCAACCCCTCGCCCGCGATGCGCGGATCAAAGGGCAGGTTCACCTCGCGCACCAGCCGCCACGCGCCGCTAGCCTCATCCAGCACCGATATCAACAGATGCGCCGGGTGCGCCGGGACGTCAGGCACCCACCGCCCATACACGACCGGGGCCAAATGCAATTGCTCCACACGGACGGGCTGCCCGAACCGCATGATGCGGATAGCGGTCTGGCCGTTGACCTCGACGCCCAGGCGCGGGTGTGCTACGGGCTTGATCCCGCCATGCATGATCGGATAATCCTTGAGTAATTCCATGGTGCGACCGGGCTACCTGCATGAAAGCGCAATCTGAATACGGGATCAGATGTCGACTAAACGCAATTACTTGGACCCGGCAGCAGTCGAATCCCACCACTTCGACAAGCGCCGCTCCGAATAGGGCGGCTGGTCGACGTAGTGCGAGACGTCGTTGAACAGCATCAGGCGCGCGCGCACGGGGTCTTTGAAGTCCAGGATGTTCAGGCAGCACGGCGACTGTTCCAGCCGGTCGCGATAACCGCGCGCGTCGAAGCCCAGCAGGCTGCTCAGGATCAGACGGATGGTCGCCTTATGCGAAACTACCGCGACCGTCTCACCAACATGCGCCACGACGATTTCGCGGATCACCGGCAATGCGCGCGCCATCACGATCAACCCGGATTCGCCGCCCTCCGGCGCAAAGGTGAACGGATCCATCTGCCATTCGGCGTATTCTTCGGGGAACTGCTCTTCGACTTCCGAACGGCGCAACGTCTCCCAGTGCCCGTGGTGTATCTCGCGCAAGCTGTCGCGCCGGATGGGCGCGATCCTATGCGGGGCGCCGATGATCTCGGCGGTCTCGATCGTGCGGTGCATCTGGCTACAGTAAATAGCGCAGATTTTGTCGTGCGCCAGACGATCGGCCAGTTGCGCGGCCTGCCAGCGGCCTTCATCGGAGAGTTCGACATCAGTTCCGCCGGAAAACCGATCTTCGGAGCTGAGTTGTGTCGCGCCGTGACGGATGAGGTAGAGACGTGTGGTCATTTTGCTTTGCGCACCACTTTGGTTGCTTCGCGCAGGTCGTGCTCTATTTCCTCGTCATTGTATTGAGCGTTGACGACCTGCATGCGAGCGATGACTTTACTAAAACGTTCGGTAATCTCTGAAGTGCTCAACGCCGCCAATCGCAGGTATTCATCGTAGGGAAGCAAGACTGCTTCGGGACGGCTTTTGCGCGTCAGAATATGAGGTGACTTTTTCATGTTGTTCAGCCGCGCGACGGCTCCGCCATCGTCGCGCGCGCCTTGCGCGAAAGTTCGGGCAGTTCGTCGTCGTTGGCCATCACCTGCTCCAGGTGAGGCAGACGCCCCGGATTAATCGTGCGGAGCATGGCCGGCCCATAGGCCTCGTCAATCCAGAAACGCGCCGCGCCCGAGATATACTGGCGCAACTCGCCAATCTTTGCTTCAGGGTAACGCTGGCACAGATTGATGGTGAACATGCGGCGGTGATCGTTGCCGCCGAAGGCAGCATGCTTGGTGTTGTGGTTAAACACGAGCAGATCGCCGGGCGTCACCTCAAGCGGGATGGCCGGCACATCACGGCCGTGCACACCCCACACTTCCTCGCTCTTGCGGATGTTTTTCTGCACGGTCTGTGCGAAGCTGTCTGTAATCACATGACTGCCCGGGATCACACGCAAACAGCCGGTGTCGCGCGTCAGCCGATCCAGATAGAAAGCGATTTTGATGTGCCTGATCTCCGGGTGCCAGCCATCCGAATGCCAGCCGGTATCGCCGACATAGTAATTGCCGTCACTGCCCATGTAGTTGAAGTCATCTCCGAGCAGGGCTGTGGCAATTCCCATAATGCGCGGGTCGTCAATGAGCGCGGACAGGCGCTCGCGCTGGTCGATGAACGGCACAATGCACGAGCGCGCCTTGCCATCGTGCGCTTTGCCATAGTGGCCGCCGCCGCGATCCGTCCACACCATTTCGAACTCACGGGTGATCTCGTCGATGGAATCAGCCATCAGCCCGGGGAATCCCAGATAGCCAAACGTATTGAAGAAAGTGATCTGTTGGTCAGTCAGTTTGAAGGTCGAGTTAGACATCGCTTATTACTCCGTTACATTGCACTCAAAATGACAACTGCTCTTGAATTATTACCAGTGAATTGCCCGCATTGTAGACCAAGACAGCAATTTCATGCAACGGGGAAAATGCGCCTCCCGCTGTATGTGGGCATCGCCGGTATACTCCATGCATGCACACGCGCGGCCTAAGACGCCAACCCGATCCGCGTCGCCGGCATACAGAATTATGACCAAGTCTCATAAACCCAATCTACTGTATATTCACACCGACCAGCACAACCCGTATGTTGCCGGCTGCTATGGCGATCGGCTGGCGCAGACGCCCACCCTGGACCGGCTAGCCGCAAACGGCGCCGTCTTCGACAACACCTACTGCCCTTCGCCGATCTGCGTCCCCTCACGCATGTCGGCGTTATCGGGCCGCCACCCGTATCAGAACGAGGTGTGGACGAACAGCCACGTACTCGACTCCGCCATCCCGACCCTAGCACACGCCATGGGCGCGGCCGGGTATCACCCGGTACTGATCGGACGGATGCACTCGGTCGGGCCGGATCAACTGCACGGTTACGCTGAAAGGCTGGTCGGCGATCACGGCCCCAACTACATCGGCGGGAGCGATGTGGGCCGCGGCGTGCTGGCCGGCACAGCGGGCCCAGAGCGCGTCAGCCTGACCCGCTCCGGCGCAGGGCAATCGGCCTATCAGGTTCACGACGAATACGTGACGGCAGCGACGGTGGACTACTTGAATCGTTTGGGCGTGCAGAAGAAAGCCGATCGCATGCTCGCGCCATTCAGTCTCAGCGTGGGTTTCATGCTGCCGCATCCACCCTATGTGGCGCGACAGGAGGATTACGCAACCTGCGCTGCGCGGATGAGCCTGCCATCGAAACCTGTCCCATTTGAACAGGAGAAGCATCCCTTCTTGCGCGCATGGCGGGAGCATACCGGCATCGCCGAGGTCGCGGAGGCCGAAATCCTGCGCTCGCGCGCTGCCTACTGGGGATTGGTGCAACGCGTGGACAGCATGGTCGGGCAGATTCTGCAGACGTTGCATGACAACGCCCTGGCAGAGGACACGTTGATCGTCTATACATCCGACCACGGCGACATGCAGGGCGAGCACGGGTTGTGGTGGAAGCATGTGTTTTATGAGGAGTCGGTCAAAGTGCCGCTCATCGTGGCGTGGCCGAGCGTGATCCCCGCCGGTCAACGCTGCAAACGGGTGGTAAGCGCGCTTGATGTCACCGCCACCCTGCTTGATGCGTTGGGCGCACCGCCATTGCCACAGTCGCCCGGCCGCAGCTTCCTGGGATTGATATCCGAAGCCCGCCCCGTGCCGCAGTGGGAGGACGTCGCCTTCTCTGAATACTGCGCGGATGAGTACGTGCCGCCGCCCATCGACAGCGGTCGCACTTACCAGCGCATGATTCGCCAGGGCGATTGGAAGCTGATCTACTATCACGGCATGGCGCCGCAACTCTTTAATCTGGCCGACGACCCAGGCGAACTGGTCGATCGCGCCCACGACCCGAGCTGCCAGACAACGCGCGACGAATTGACAGCGCGTGTGCTGGACGGCTGGGATGCGCAGGTCATCGCCGCGAAGATGGCAACCAAACGCCTGGACAACGCCGTGCTGCAGGCCTGGGTGCGCCAGACCAATCCGCCCGATCAGTACCGTTGGGCTCTGCGACCGGAGATGAACACTCTGGACGACCTGGCATGAACGGCAATTGGATATCGTCCTAGCCAACAATCACCGATGGGTGTTCAATCACCCTGCAACAGGAGAAACGACATGTTATTGGATAAATTCTCACTAAAAGGTCAGATCGGCATCGTAACCGGCGGCGGTCAGGGACTCGGCAAGGTGTTCTGCCAGGCGTTTGCCGAGGCCGGCGCCGATATTGTCATCGCCGAGGCCAATACAGAAACGGGCGCGGCGACCGCCGCAGAAATTCGCGCCACTGGACGGCGGGCAATCGCCGTCACGACCGACGTGCGCGATCCCGCCAGCGTCCAGGCGATGGCAGACCGCGCAATAGCGGAGTTTGGACGCATCGACTTCCTCATGAACAACGCCGGCATCACCCATTGGGGCGAGGCACAAAACGTCTCGGTGGAGGCCTGGCGCAACGTGATCGATGTCAACCTGAACGGGTTGTTCTATTGCTGCCAGGCCGTAGGCCGGCACATGATCGAACGCAGGCAAGGGCGCATCATCAACATCGCGTCGATGTCCGGGTTCATCGTCAACCGCCCGCAACCGCAGAGTTCATACAACACGTCGAAGGCTGCGGTAATCCACCTGACGAAATCGCTGGCGGTGGAATGGGCGCCCTATAACATCCGCGTCAACGCCATCTGCCCCGGTTACATGGGCACCGCGATGGCCAAACCTTTCTTCGACGATCCCGAATATGGCGGGCAGTGGATCAACATGATCCCGCTGAAACGTCCGGGCGAGCCGGAGGAACTGGCGCCGCTGGCCGTCTATCTCGCCTCGGAAGCATCGAGTTACATGACCGGCTCCGCAGTCGTGATCGACGGCGGTTACACCGCCTGGTAGACTGCCCGGCGGCATTGTGGTTATAACATCTGAGTGGCGCCGGCCTCCTTGGCGATTCCAAGTGTAAATATGGCCGAGTCCTATTTACACTTTCGCCAATAAGTGTAAATATGGATACACTGTATGTACACTTGGCGCTACTGAGGTATGCGATCTGCCGCGCCTGTGTAATACAGCGCAGTTGAGGCCGCTGGCAGTTCAACAGCGAACTGCGACGTGTCGCGCGTCGGGGTCGACATCGATGTAGGCCAGCATGCGCGGGCCGATCAGCGAGAAGTCGTACGGGCTGGGCCTTCATCTGTATACCACTTGTGGCAGCAATGTAATACGACACAGAAAACCCGCTCACGCGTTTTTGGCATACATCACACCCGGCGTCTGCAACGCTTGTTCGTACGATAGGGTATATTGACAAACAAGTGCATCATCTGTATAGTTGTATATGCAACTGACGATATGCATATAAGGTGAGAGTTAATTATCTATGGCAGGAAAGAGCGGCACGAAAGGCAAGAGTCTGTATTACACCATCATGGAGAGCCTCGAGACGAAGATTGCTCTAGGCGAATATTCCATTGGCGCACAGCTTCCGCCTGAGTTTAAACTGGCTGAGGAGTTTAAGGTTAGCCGAGGCACAATCAGACAGGCATTGAAAGAATTGGAGCTTGCGGGCATCATTTCTCGCCAGTCTGGAGTCGGGACGACAGTGCTTCACATACCCCCGAAGGAAAACCGCATTGTCTCGATGACAAAGCAAATCAAAGATCGAGGTATGAACCCGACGACAATAGTAGAGTCAGCCCAGATGCTAACCGCAGGACAGACGGACATTGCAGTGCGGCACGAACTGCTTGCGGAACCCGGGTTGACCGAAACAACAGAGGTCTACCGCATTAACCGGCTGCGCTGTGGGGACGGAAAGTCGTTAGCGCACCAGATGGTTTACTTGATTGCCAGCCAGTTTAAGATGGACATCCTGGAAACGGTCGATTTCACGCACAGCCTTTACGGACTTTATGCGGAAAATCGCCGCTGGGTCGTTCGAGCGCGTGAAGTGATCCGCGCGCGGCTAGCTGCATCCAGTGAGATCGAGCAATTTGGGATGAAGGACTCTCCGCTGGAGCAGCAGATCGTTTATGTGCGCGACCGCGTATCCTATGATCAGAACGGTGATATGCTCGAAGTATTACACTCCATCGAGCGCGCCGATTTCTTTGGCGGGTACGGCTATGAGATTCGCGAGGCTGTTGGTGTTGCAGCGGTTGACGGTGCGGCGACCACCCGGTGATCCATTGTGCCGTAGCCCCGGACGGGGCGGCGCCGCCTACAACCCCACATTGTCACGGTTCCATTCCCAGTAATGCTACCCCACACACCTCGTCGTTTCCTGGAACGATGGTTGCGAGCAAGGTCGGTTGCGCAAGGGCGCTCAGGTCGAAGACATACAGTCCCCCACCCTCGCAACCGGCAAACAGAATCGGACGATTGCCCACCTCGGCATAGCGCATACATTTCACGCGCGATCGTAGATTGGCGATCCTGATGTCGGGATATTTGCCATGTCTCAGCATGGTCATGTCCCATACGCTGATACTGCCATCTTCGCAACCGGCCAGTAACCAGCGTCGACCATCCTGATTTACCGTGGTGATTGGGTACACCGGAGCGGGTGCGCGCAATGTCAGCGTTGCCGGCGATGGATTCGAACCAGCGCTGTTGTTCCGTGCGTACAGATAGACGCAGCCATCCCAACTCCCGTGCGCCACCCAGGGTGCGCCGGCATTCTCATACAGGCATGTGGCGAACGCGGGCTTTTTCCCGCTGCGTAAAACGCGGCACGGCGTCGCATCGCGCGCGCGGATCATGGCATCAACATCCCACACATACACGTCGCCGTTTCCAGCGTTTGCCCCGCCGGCCAGCCATACGCGCCCATCAATTTCTGCCGCATCGATGGATAGCATTGGACCTGGCATGTCGATGGCGCAGAGCAGCTCACCAGCAGTGTCGAAGACATACAGGCTGTCGCCGGAACAGACGAATAAAAACCAGTGGTTGCGCAATCGCGCGCAAGTGACGTGCCAGACGCTTGCGCTGCTTATATTTAATGACTTCTGTTCATTGCCAAGCGCATCGGCGATGATCATTCGCCCCCGCCCCGTGACGTAGGCGTAACGAGGGCACGGGTTGCAGGGAATGGCCGTGATTGCATAGATTGCGCC
>CAIXPS010000087.1 GCA_903921365.1 uncultured bacterium
CCCGTGCCGCGGTCGTTTGTCGGCTTAGCCCCACGCGTGTGACCTCAAGCGTTTGGCCGGTAGCCAGAAGCCGGTATGAAATTACGGGCTGCCGCTAGGGGTCAATGAATGATGCGCATGCATCCGTGGGAACAGCTGCAGTATGTCCTACAAAAGGGATCATTTTTATAATCGCGGACGCCACTCGACAGGGCGCCGCGATAACGCCGCATCCCCCCAGCATCGTGGGCAACATGCAGGCTGCGACCAGTACCCCACCAATCTTCAATTTGATTTTCATGGGGTGGTGATGCATGACATGCTTTGACCTCGAAATGTGACTTGGCATCGCTTCCAGACGAAGACGACAGCGGGCAACACGAATCCTGCCTGCACGGAAATGATGACGGCAATCACCCCTGCCGCTCCATGCGACGGCGCGACCCACACGGCAAGTGGAACGATCGCGATAGCCCCCAACACCATGATCTTGACGAGAGGCTCGCGCTGGAATGCGCGCAACTGCGCTGCCAGCGCTCCGGTCACATGATTGATCAACGAAATGCAAAGTAGCCCGGCGAAGGGCCAGAATGGCAATATGCGGTCGCCATAGGAGGTTCCTTCTATTAACTGGAGCAGCACACACAGTACGACGCTACTAAAAAGGAAGAACACCAGTGAATGTTTCAAGTCGCCATTGAACAGGCGATCGAGCGTATTCCAATCCCTTCCCGTCGCTGCGTGAGCCATCGCCGGAACATGGCGTGTGATCCAGACGTGTGCGATCACGGCAACCAGATTGGCGATGGAAAAAGACAGGCCCATTTGACCGGCGACGACCGTGCCGCTGAAGTAGAAGAGAATTGGTGTGTAAATTTGGGTCAGCAGGTAACTTGCGGTCCAACCCATTCCAAAACGCCATTGCTGGGGCCAAACATCGGTGCGCCAACGAAGCGACAACTGACTGCGCTCGAACCTGGTGACAGGTAGTGCGGGGAATCGACGCTTTAGCCACAGCGACATCACGATCACGCCGAATGCAGGGGTCATCATCGCGGCCCACAGCCCGCCCCCGTTCCACAGCACGATCCAGCAAAACAGAGAACCTGCGACACCGTGAATCAGCCTGACAAGCGCGACTTCCTTCACGCGCCCGCTTCCTTCGACGATCGCCAGGAAGGGCGTCATCGTGAGCGAAACCGCAGTGACGAATCCCAGCCCAAGCCACGCCACAGCCCACTGTTCCCAATACAACCCTTCGTGCTCCGCCCTGCCGGAGAAAAACAACAATCCGGCCGGAATCATCACCACGAAGTATCCGACCGCGAGGTAGCGATACAACCGCAATGATTTTTCAATCAAGGCTCGGAGCGAATTCGCGCCGTTGCCTTCAATATTCCCGCCATCAAGCCATCTCGCGCCGTGGGCGTATTTCGAGATTAATCCGATGAGAACATGGGAAAATCCAAGATCGACGAGAGTGTATGTAGATGCAAGGCTTAATAGCGCGTAATACCAGCCCTGCGATTCGCTGGTCAGGCACGTGGCGACGAGGACTGTCGTCATCAGTCCAGATGCGCCCATCCATAGCTTTTGTGCGATCAGAATGAGCAGACTGCTGAGCCCTCGCAGCCTGATCAGGCGTCCGGTTGTCCCAGCATATGCTTCACGCGCCAGTGGCGCAATTTCGTAGTTCTGCGTCATTCCGATCAATAGGCTTGCTTCCGACCGGACATGGGTCAGTTGGCGTGCGGTGACTCTATTTGTATTTGTCTCGTATGTATTGTTGTCATTGAGGTGCAGTTGATATCAATCAAATTCTTTAGGACATTGCGCAGGCGAACCTAACAATTGCTTATCTATCAAGGAGGTGCTGCTGACAGAACTCCCGGAGGTGATTCTGACAGATCTCCCGGAGGTGCTACTGACAGAGCTCCCGGAGGTGCTGCTGACCAAGTATTAAGCGGGGTATCCGCAGTGTGTCGATTTGGGCACCACGGCAAAGCGGGTTGGATTTCGCGCGAAAGAACCGCCCGCTTCAAGTGTGGCGAACTTCAGCATCCCGCGATCTCGGGAGACCTCAGGCGCGCTCGAAAATCGCAGCAATCCCCTGCCCGCCGCCAATGCACATCGTCTCCAACCCGTAGCGCCCTTTGCGGCGCCCGAGTTCGTGCAGCAGCGTGGTCATGATCCGCGCGCCGGTTGCGCCCAC
>CAIXPS010000088.1 GCA_903921365.1 uncultured bacterium
AACTGCATCGTCTCGAGGCCAAACGACGAGAACGTCGTGTACCCGCCCATGATGCCGGTTTGCAGGAACGCGCGCAGATCGGGCGGGACCACGGCGCGCTCAAAGACGCCGGCCAGCACGCCGATCACGAAAGACCCGCTCAGGTTCACGACTAGCGTGCCCATCGGGAAGGACGGCCCGCTGTATTGCAGCACCAGCGTCGAGAGCAGGTAGCGCAATACGGCGCCGATCCCGCCGCCGACGAGGACCAATAGGATTCTGACCATACTGGCGCAATGATAGCGCCATATGGTTCACAGAAAAGCGCTTGGCGTCAGATCACCACCAGTTTATCCACCTGTTCTTGCACGTTCTTTAACTGGCTGCCGCCGCTCCCTATCATGTTGGCATTTTTGGGCGCCTTGATCTTCTCGTATGGGACGCTAAATCTCTTTGAGAAGAGTTTGATGCCCTTTTGCACGACATCGGAGGCGCCGGGGGCCACATAGATTTTCGCTACATCTGTGCTGATATTCAATTCACCGAAGATTTGAATCTCCAGCGGGAGGCCAAACTGGAAACTGTTGCCATCCATTGCGGCGTTAATGACGTTCGCAAGCAACTGTGTATGAGAGGTTTGCTTATCCTTCGTGAGACGCTCACCACTGGCAAAGTCTGCAAGGGCGAACATGATATCGCGGTGCGAACGCCCGTGATCGGTTGCTGTATAAACCAGGCGATTGGCAACATGATCATTTTTTAACAGGAAGTGAACTTCACCGTAATAGTTAACGCCGTGTGTTTTGAGATTGCCTTTCTTGTCTTGCTTGATATTCCATTTCTGCGCGTTGCCTTGATCTACGGCATCCGATCCCCGGTTTGTATTCCAGTTGATGTTCACTGCGCCGAAAGTCGGCATTTCACCGGCTTGGAACCCTAATCGGCGCGTCTGCCGATTATCTTTCCAGTTGCGGAAGCGCAGGTAATTCTCCCCTCTGTTGCCGACGAAATTCGGGTTGTCGTATTTGCCGGTATATTCAATATCGCCTTCTGCATTGTTCTTGTCGAACACCTCAGAGGTTTTCTTGGTTTTCATCTGCCTGGTGGCCGGTCGGAACTTGACATCCTCTGGATCGGCGCTTCCGGGATACAGGTTTTCGGTTTTAGTTCGGTTGAATCCGAGGCGGTTTTTCTTGGTGACTTGCTGGGTTTTGCCAAACCAGTCGATGCCAGGCACAGTGATGGTCAGTGGCGCATTGTGCGCGAACACCGCTATTTTGTTGTAGACAGCATTTGCTTTCAGAGCGTTCAGGTTGTACTTTGTCATCAAATAGCTGGTCAGAATGTCTTGCGGGTTCGTCGCTGGATGCAACCTGGCCGTCGCTTCTTTTGTGTCGATACTGTCAAGGTGCTGTTGATAGAGCTCCTGTCCGCGCTTGCCGAGTTGGTACTTCCATGTGGAGGGTTCGCTGGCCACATGTGTTTTCAGCTTGGCCAACCGAGTCGTCGCCTCTACGGTGAGCTGCACCTTGCCGTCCACCTCCTGGGCGGTCGCTACATCTCCGAAGATTTTCTTGAAGTACGTTTCAGAGAACTCACCTGCCGTCTCCTTTACGTTATATGCGTCGCGCGTGTCCTCGGTTTGCTTGATTTTCGCCCGCGAATAAGAGGCCAGTTCCGCCTGGAAGCGCTCTTTGAGCAAAGTGAACATCTTGACGGCTTGCAGGCCGCCGCCGGCGGACCTGGCCATCTCCTGAATTTTCAACGCGGCTTCTTCGACGCGCATTTCCTTGTGCATGTAGCGGGCGACGGGGTTGTCTTTCAGCAGCGCTTCAGCCAGCGCCATAGTCCGTTTTAGCTTCGACGTCCCGGTGAATTGGGTCTTGAGGTCTGATTTGTACAGCTCCATGAGCTTCTGTTGAAGTTCGGGCTGGATGGCGGGGTCTGAGAGCTCTTGCGCAATCACCCGCGCAACACTCTCCAAACCAATGGAAAGCATCATGGCGTTGTTCGTGGAGTCGCGATGGCCGCCTTCAAAGAGCGTTTTATACTTGTCCACTATCGCGCGGACGCGATCGCGCATCGCCTCGCTGCGCACGTTTGTCATGTCGAGCTTGCCCTTCAGGAAGGGGATATTATCCAGCGAGGTTATCATCGCATCGGTGGTCCACGCTGTGCGTTGGATCGCGCGGGTTCGAGTATGGGATACCTTGGCTATTGACTTCATAGCCGGTCTGCGCCGTATTTTTGGCTGGGCTTCCTGAGACTGTGGCCGTGATTGCACTGGAGTGTGGCTGGTTGCACGTTGTTGCTGCGCAACAAGGTCTGTGACGGCGCGATTGCCAATCGTCCGCTGCAAGTACTGCGCATTTGCCGGGGTCACCTGCAGGGCGCCAGTCGATGTGGGTGCGGCAGAGCGCACAAGCGTTTGTGCAGTGTTTGCCGGTGCGATGCGCGCGCGGGTCTGCTGCGAGCGGGGTTTTACGTCCGTCTTACGATCACCAGTTGTGCGCGCGCCTGTAGTCATGTCAAGCTCCTTGCGAACGGCGGATCATGCAGTTGTGAAAAATTATACAACCGATACGCAGATATTCAGCAGGATTTGATGGCAAACAACAGCGACCGCCCGCGTTTGCCGTTGATTTCAAGCACACCGATCTGGCGCAGGCAATAGCTCATGCGCTCCGCCAGGTAGCGCGGCCGGCCCAGCGCATGCGACAGTTCGTGGTTGGTGAACGAGTCGGGCAGCCCCGCGGGCAGCAGTGAGGCGTAGTCGCGCGGCGTCGCGAACACTTTTTGTTCGACGACATCGAGCAGGCGGCGGTCCTGCCGCGCCCAGCCGCCGCGCCAGCGGCTCATGCGCCGATGGGTCTTTGCCTGCGACCACACCTCCTCCTCGCGGATGAAGGCGACTTCGAGCGTCAGGTTGGGGTGTTTGAGCAGCCCGGCGATGTTGACCAGCTCCATGAACAAGTCCTCGATCCGGCCCCGTTTGGGCGACTTGCGCCGGCTGAGTTGCGTCTGGCCCGTTTTGTCCATCCGCGCGATCCACTTTTCGCGCGCGATCGGGTAAATCAACCGCACCACGTGATCGTCCGACAGCCGGGTGAGCTTGCGTTTGATCGACGATAGGCTGCGCGTCTGAATCTCGATCAGCAGGTCGCCGCGCACGATATCGATGATGGCGCCGTCGACTGCGACCTCGAACTGATCGCCGGGTTGGGCATACCATTTCTTCAACGAGGCATGCAGCGAACTCTCGCCGAGTGTGCCGATCGTGTTCATCAGGGCAGGGCGGAGTTTCCGCGCAGCCTCTTCGTCAGCGCACCAAATTGAATGCTGCTGATCACCGCGCCGCCGACGATCAGCCCCATCGCGATGAACAATGTGGGCGACATCTGTTGCCCGTTAAAGACGACCAACACGAGCGTGGAGAGCAGCGGCGTCAAATAGCTCAACGCGCCGATCCGCCGTGGGTCGCCGCGTTTGAGCGCCGCATCCCAGGTGAAAAACGCGATGCCCAGCGGGCCGATCCCGATGAGGACAAGGCTGAGCCAGTCTGTGCCTGAAAGGGACACGGCAGGCAGCAACCCCAGCGCGCTTTCGACGAAATACACCGCAAGTGCCGCGACGCCGGCGACGGCGCAGAACCCGCCTACGGCGAACGACGAGAAGGCCGGGACGCGTTTGGTGAGCAGCGAGTAGCACGCCCAGATCAGCGCGGTGCCAGCGGCGCACAGATAGCCCGGCAGGTGGCTTACGTCCAGCCCGATTTGCCCGCCCGACACCACTAGCACTGCGCCGGTCAGCCCCGCGATCACGCCGACGATGTGTTGGGCGCCCAAAGTGTAACCGGGCAGCAGTGCGGGTGTGAGCGCCACGATCAACAGCGGCCACAGGTAGTTCAACAGATTGACCTCAACCGCTGGCGCAAGCTGTAACGCCGTGAAGAGCAGGAAGTGGTAGCCGAACATCCCGCCTGCGCCGATCAGGAGCGTCTTCAAGGGCACGCGCCATTCGCGAATCTTCGGCGTGCTGATCAACCCGCCAATGGTCAGGCCGATGCCAGCGAGCAGGAACGACGGCACGTGGGTCAGGCGGACAGCCATGAAGGTCAGGAAACCCCAGATGACGATGGAGAGCAACGCCAGCGCGGTCGCGGAAGGGCTTCTTCGTTGCAGCATGCCGTAGATTATGACACGAGAAGGTAAGGGGAACAGGCAGATGAATCGGATGGCTCTCACAAAGGCCACAAAGATCACAAAGGCAAGAGGGACAGGTAGATGAATCGGATGGCTCTCACAAAGGCCACAAGGATCACAAAGGTAAGAGGAGAAGGAGGATGGCCGAGAATGCTGGGGTTGCTGTTATGCTATGGGTGTTAGTCGTCACTTTATGCCGTAAGGTGTTGTGTCCCGATACCAGGCGCATGAGTTTCAAGCAAGGAGCACCGCATGGCTTTTGACCTGAATGTGTGGAAAGAGTGCGCGGCTGAGCGCGTGCGCGATATTGGCGATCTGCTGAAGCGCGCGACGAGTGGCGCTCCCTATGTCGTGTATGGGGCGCTGTGCACGCTCAGCCTGTGGCCGCTGGTAGAGGCGGCGCAAAAGGGCAAAATGCGGCAGATAATGAATACACTTAGCGAGGTCGCTGACAATGAGGGTGGGGACCTCATCGCCAACCAAGACGCATCAGTTGATCAGGCATTCAAATATGCCAACCATCCGCGCGAGCGGGTGAGTTGGTACGATGCTGTGGCGTTTTGCCGCTGGCTGAGCGACAAGCTTGGCACGGAAGTCAGTTTACCGAGTGAACAGCAATGGGAGAAAGCCGCGCGTGGGTGGGACGGTCGCGTGTATCCGTGGGGGAATGAGTACATTCCCGGATACGCCAACATTAACGAGACAGTTGGCAACTCTGGGCCAAATAATTTGCAGATGACGAGTGCTGTGGGCATGTATCCGCAGGGTGCGTCGCCTTCGCCGTATCATGTGATGGACATGAGCGGAAATGTGTGGGAGTGGTGTCAAAACGAGTATGATAAGCCTTCACATATTCAATTAGCTGGTAATGAAACACGGGTACTGCGTGGGGGTCGTGGATCAATCCTCGACGTAACGTGCGCTGCTCGTACCGCGACAGGTATCCGCCCGCCTATCGGTACAACGACGTCGGTTTTCTGTGGCATCAGCGTTGCGCAGAAACAGGATGGCTGCCCAGTGTGTGTTCGCGCAGCCCCCAGGTGTCAGCGTATCGCACATGTCGGCGACTTGTTGTTCGAACGCTGCCGCGTTCGCAGGCAGCAAGAGCATCGGCGCCTTGCGCCAGGGTGCCGGAGAAGGAAAGGGCGGCATTTGCCGGTGGAGTATTTGGATCGCTCATGGTTAAGTGGTCACTGCAACTGGCTGCGCAGGTTCGAGCGCTGTGCGCGCATCAGCTTCTTCAACTCGTCCAGCCGTCCGGTTGTCTCGACATGCTGCACCAACGCGCGGGACTTGCCAGCCTTGGTTTCGCCGCGCAGGTTCTCCTCGTCGATGCCCATCTCAAAGCACAGCCCTTCGATGTTGCTCATGGTGAAATAGTCGTTGAGCAGTTGGTAGACCTTGCGCCCCTCGGCTGAGGCGACCAGGCCGGTGCCTGCCGCGCCAGCCGGATCGGCGGACGGCTGGCCGTAGTAGTTGTGGGTTGTCTGCGTGCCGGTGTTGATCCCGCCCGTGGTGTTGCCTTCGACGATGACGCCGCCTGCGCCAACGGCGCGCGCGCCCGTGCCGGCGGCGGCGCCGCTGCCTTGCACCGTCAGGTTATATTGCGTCGCAACCGCTGGGGCCTGTTGCTTGATGAGTTCCAGCAATCCCTGGGCAGCTTTAAGCACGTCGCTGTCGTTGTTTGCCCCCGCCGACTCCAACTCGTCCTTCAACGTCGCCAGCCGCGCCGGGTCATCGGGTTTCTTCTCAGCCAACCGCAGCGCCGAGTTGAGGTCTTCGGCGTTACTGGCGCCGCCCAACTTGCGTTTGATCAGCTCCTTGATGCCGGTATAGGCATCCTTGACCACTTGCGTGGCGGTATCTTTCAATGCGGCAGCAGCCCCGGCGACCAGCGTCGTGGCAATCATGGTCAACGGCTCCATATAGGCACCTCCCTGACAAAGTAAGTGAGTAAAACCAGTTTTAACGCGGATGTGGATGCGCGAATTGTACATTGGACTTCCATTCCCGTGCGTGAGCGCACGGGCGCGAGGCGCGCGTCACTTCTCCGCTTCCTTATTGAGCAAGTCCTTCAGCCACCGCTCCGGGTTGTTCAGGAACGACTTTGTCAGCCAGACGTGTTCAAGGTCGTTGTAGTTCGCCGCCTCGATGCTGCTTTTGTCGAACCAATAGATCGTCGCGCCGGGATACGCCATGATCAGCGGCGAGTGCGTGGCGATGATGAACTGCGCGTTCTGCGCGAGCAGGCGGTGCACTAACGACAGAAAGGTCAACTGGCGTTTGGGTGAGAGCGGCGCTTCTGGCTCGTCGATCAGGTACAGCCCGTCCGGGATGAAGCGCGCCTGGAAGAATTCGAGGAAGCTCTCGCCGTGCGAGTATGCCTCCAGCCCGCGCCCATAGCGGTTCTGCAGCGCCGAGAGTTCGCCCGCATAGGGCATGCGCGCATAGGAGTGCGCGACCTCGGTGCGGGTCGTGTACTCCTCGTCCACGTTCTTCAAGTCCTGTTCCAGTTCCGCCCGCATTGCGCTCAGCCGGTTGATGTAGCCGAAGAAATCCTCGGCGCGCAGGAACAGGCCTTTTTGCGTGCGCTTCGTCCACGCCAGCCGAAAGGTGTGCGCCAGTTCACGCGCAGGCGCCAGTGTCTGGTCGGTCTTGACGCTCTCGCTGCCAGCGGTGATCGACCCGATGGCGCACGCCAGCGCTTCGAGCAGCGCACTCTTGCCGCTGCCGTTCTCGCCGACAAGGAACGTCACCGGCGTCGTGAAGTCGAGGCGGTCGAGTGACGCGATGGCTGGGACGTTGAACGGATAGCGCTTCGGCCAGGCCGCGTCCGTTTTCTCAACCCGCAATGACTTCAAGTGGATCATGCCGTCAAGCATAATCGAATCCCGCTTGCAGCGCCGCATCTTTGTGCTTTACTGTGTGGGAGTTGCACACATACAGGAGGATGATCTCATGACACAAACACCTATGACCAGTCGCGAGCGCGTCGCGCGCACACTGCGCTTCCAGACGCCGGATCGGCTGGCGCATGATTTCCCCGAACCTTACGGCACGGACTTCATGTCCATCGACATGTCGCCTTCGCCCGACAAACGCCCGCGCAGCGGCGTCGATGAGTGGGGCGCGGTCTGGGAGAACATCGGCGTTTCTCAACTGGGCGAGGTGAAAGACTATCCGCTCAAGGACTGGAAAGACTTCGACAAGCTGCGTATACCGGACGCCGCTGCGTCGCACCGATGGGCGCATCTGGAAGGAATGCGCGAGCGCGCCGGCGATAAGTTCGTCCTGGCGGGCGGCGTGTCGATCTACGAGCGCCTGCACTTCATCCGTGGGTTGACGAATATGTGGATGGACATCTACGACGAACCCGAAAAACTGGGCGGCCTGATCGACATCCTCGTCGAGCACAACCTCGTCGCGATCAAGCACTTTGCCGCACTCGGCGCGGATGCGATCATTAGCTGTGACGACTGGGGTTTGCAGAATCAGTTGATGATCGCCCCGCACACCTGGCGCGAGTTGTGGAAGCCGCGCTATGCGCGCATATACAAAGCGGCGCACGACGCAGGCCTGTTCACCTTCCTGCACAGTTGCGGTTACATCGTCGACATCCTCGACGACCTGATTGAGATTGGGCTGGACGCGGTGCACATGGATCAACAGGAGAACATGGGGCTGGAATTGCTGGGCAGCCGTTTCGGCGGGCGCATCACGTTCTTCGCGCCGGTTGACATCCAGAAGACGATGATCTATGGGTCGGTCGACGATGTGCGCGCCTACTGTCGCCAGATGGTCAGCCTGCTTGGCCGGCCCGAGGGCGGGTTCATCCCACGTTGGTATACTGATCCCGCCGGCGCAGGCCACAGCCGCGTGAAGATCGACGCCATGTGCGAGGAGTTTTTGCGCCTGTCGCAGTGATAATAGGTGAGTGCTAAACGAACCGAATCGCCAAATATTTGTGCCGCCGGGCGGGCCGCCGCGGGTCGATCCGCCCAGCCGCGAGATTTACGCCCTGATGGGTGAAGAGCCCATCTTTCGCATGTTGGAGGACTTCTACGTTGCGTTGGAGCAGTCCGCGTTGCGCGGCATGTTCCCGGCGGACATGGTCGCCGCATCGCGCAAATCGGCGGCGTTCTTTGTCGGCTTGCTGGGCGGGCCGCCGCTGTACCAGCAACGTTACGGCGCGCCGATGCTGCGCGCGCGTCACATGCCGTTCCCGATTGACGAGGCGGCGCGGCAGGAGTGGCTGGCGGTGTTCAACCGCATTCTCGACGACGCCCCGGCGGCCTATGGTTTCCCATCGCAGCACCTCGAAGGTCTGCGCGTCTTCCTGCGCGAGTTTTCGGGCTGGATGGTCAATAAGGCCTGATTAGTGCCATGTCGATGACTCGATCGGGCGCGTTTTGGGCGCGGCGACGGTCGTCATGACGATCGCGCCGATGACGAACAGGATGGCTGCCAGCGGGTAGGGCGCGCCAGGCACGATGCGGTCGTACGCGACGCCCGCGGTTATCGGCCCCAGCACCCCCATCAGGCTCAGCAGCGCGGTGTTCACCCCAGCCAGCCGGCCCTGCTCGCGTGGCTGAACCTTGGCGGCGGTCAGCGAGCCAACCGTCGACCAGATAAAGCTGCCGATGCCGTTGATCAGCAGCGCGACCGGGAAAAGCATCCAGAACTCCGGCACGCTGAAGATCAGCACCATGCCGAGCCCTTGTCCGACCAGGCTCGCAATCGCCATGCGCTTCTCGCCAAAGCGGGCGACCGTGCGTTGCACAAACCACTTTTGCGTGATGTAGGTCACCGCGCCGGACATCACATACAGCAGCCCGATCTCCAGCGGTTTTGCCGAGAACTTCTGCGCCATGAACACGTTTTGCGTGCTGTTCACGCCATTGAAGGCGAATGCGAAGATCGCGTTGACGATCAGCAGCACTGGCATGCCGGGCTTGCGCGCGATTTCGCGGATCGACACGAGCGGGTTGAAGTCGCTCGGGCGCAACGGGGTTGTCTCACGGTTTTCTTTGGGCAGCGATTCGGGCAATAAGAAAAAGATCAGTGTGAAGTTAATCAACGACAGGATGCCGGCGGTGAACGCGGGCGCGTCGACGCTGATCTGGCTCGTGATGCCGCCGATGGCCGGCCCGAAGATAAACCCCAGCCCGAACGCCAGGCCGATCAGCCCGAAGTTCTTGGCGCGCTCCTGCGGCGTCGACACATCGGCGATATACGCGGATGCGGTGGACAGGTTGCCGCCCGTGATCCCGTCGATAATGCGCGACAGGAACAGCACCCACAACGCGCCGCCAATGCCGAAGATGAAGTAGCCGATCGCCGAACCGAAGATGCTGATCAACAACACCCGGCGCCGCCCGATGCGGTCGCTGATCTTGCCAAGCGCCGGCGCGGCGATAAACTGCATGGCCGCATAAATGCCCGACAGCGCGGTCACCATCGTGGCGTCGGGGCTGTATCGCCGGACGATGAACGGTGCGACCGGGATGATGATCGTCAGGCCGATGATGTCCATCAGCATCACCAGGAAGATCAGGTCAAGTGAACGTTTCTTAACGGCGGCGGCGTGCGCGTCGGTGGTGGTGGGTGGGTTGGTCGGTTGCATAAGATAAAGCGATTCTACCCTCCCGCCTGTATCGCCTATATACTCCCTGATATTGCAGGCAGGCGCACACATCTGTCTGTTACCAATAGACGCAGAGGAGACACAAAATGCTTGGAATGTACGTGCACACGCACTGGGCTTACAACCATCCGTACGCCGCGAGGACATGGACGTTCGAGGACTGGGATGGCTATCTCGCCGGGCTGGCGGCGCTTGGCTATGACTTCATCCTGCTCTGGCCGCAACTCGATTGCATGCCGGGCGAACCGAACGCCTCTGACCAGGCCTATCTGGCGAAGATCGGGCGCGTGATCGACCTGGCGCACAACGCCTATGGGATGCGCTTCATGTTGACCGCTGCGCCAAACACCATCGGCAACAGCCGCTCCGGCGAATTCGCGTTTGAGCGCCGGCCCTACTTCGTGTGCGAGCGCAAGGTCGATCCAGGCGACCCGGCAGCAGTGGCCGAGTTCCTGGCGGGACGGCGCCGCCAGTTCGCGCCGCTCAGCCGCGCCGATGGTCTGTTCGTCATCGACAGCGACCCGGGCGGTTACATCGGATCTACGAACGCGCAGTTTGTGGCGTTGATGAAGGCGCAGGTGGACATCCTGCGTGAGACGAACCCGGTGGCGGAACTGGTGTACTGGATGTGGATGGGGTGGGAGAACTACAACGCCTTCTGGAAGCGCGCCACACAGCAGCAGCCCGGCGACCCGGACCCGCAGATCGATTGGGATATCAGGGACTTCCTCGCCACGCTGCCGCTCACAGGGGCAGAAGTGCCAGAGCCGTGGTCAGTCACTTCCAGCGCCGCCGTGCATAACGTAGCGATCGATCGGTTGGATTTGGGTGACAAACGGCTGTTCTTCCCCTACGCGATCATCGAGGGCGAACCCACTTTCCCGCTAACCAACTACGCGCCGGATGCGTTGCATCCGCGCATTAACGAGTATGCGTCGCAGCCGGGCGCCTATCCACGCGGCATCCTGGCCAGCTCGCAGACGCACTGCATGCAGTTGCCGGGCACCTACTTTTTCGCGCACTTCGCTCAGGGTGGAACTCTCGCCGATGCCGACCTTGAGAAGTTTGCCGCCGACGTGATCCCTGGCAGTGAAGCCGTCGTTGCGCTGGCCTGGCAACTGGTCGCGTCCGAGGACGTGGCTGCACAACACGCGTCCGCCGGGCGGGTGCGGGGTGAGATTGGCAAGCCGCGGACAGCGGCGAAGTGCTCCGGCTTGTTGTTCGGGGATGCCGACCGTTTTCTCGTGGATTTGGCGGACAACCTGCAGATTCGCGCGGGGTTGACCGAATTGAAACAAGTCATCGACGCCGGCGGGGATGCCAGGCGCGCACTGCGAGAGTTGCTGGCACATCTGCTGCCCTATTTCAAACGGGTTGGTTTTGCGGATTCCTACTACGGCCCATTGCGCACAGGCTTGAACGAGCAGGTGATGCGGTTGAACGATCCCGGATTGAACGCCATCATCGCTGATTTTCACAACTGGCGCGAGCCGGCAGTCCGCAACGGCGTGGCGACGCGGCTGTTTGACGCGCTTGACGCCTACGCGCGCATACAACCTTAATCCGCCTTTTGACGGAGCGTGTTTCATCCGGATGGCGCATGCCATGGATGGGCGCGGGTGGTTTAATCCAATAGTCAAGCAGATAAGGTAATAAAGGAGTTAACACTCATGACTACGGAAAATACGAACCAGACGAATCCCGATGGCGCCCCGCATACCTCCAGCGAAGCCTGGCAGGAAGTGGGCAAGCAATTTCAGATGATGGGCGAGAGCCTGGCGACGGCGTTCCGCACCGCGTGGAACGACGAGCAGAACCGCAAGAAGGTCCAGGAGATGCGCACGGGTTTGGAATCCATGCTAAACGACGTCGGCAAGGCGCTCGACGAGACGGCTAAGTCGCCACAGGCGCAACAGGCGAAGGTGGAAGCCAGGAAAACGGCCGAGTCGCTGAAGGCCGCTGCCGAGCACACCGCGCAGGAATTGCGCCCGCTGATCCTGGATGCGTTGCGCAAGCTCAACGATGAACTGGCGAAGTTCGTCACCCGCATGGAGACGCCGAAACCCGCGGCATCTGCCGCGCCTGCTTCTGAGCCATCACCTGAAGCGATGCCCATTGCTTTACTGGAATCCGCTCCCGCGCCCGTGGCTGAGCCGATTGGTGAGCCGAAGGCATAGAGCATCCCAGGCGCCAAGAGGCCTATAGGCGCAGCCCCCCGGAATTTCCTGAAACTTCCGGGGGGCTGCGCCTCGTTGCGTATACACTTACAGGCAATATGCGCACAACAACCATACCTGGAACGAACCTGAACGTCTCCGTCATCTGCCTTGGCACAGGCGGCATGGGGAGCGGTATCGACCGCGCGGCGTCGTTTGAAATGCTCGATGCATTTGTGGAACAAGGCGGCAATTTCCTGGATAGCGCCAAGGTATATGCCGACTGGCTGCCGATCGAGCGCAGTTCCAGTGAGAAAACGCTGGGGCGCTGGATGAAGGCGCGCGGCAACCGCGATCGCATCATCGTTGGGACAAAAGGCGCACATCCGGATCTGTCCAGCATGCACATCCCGCGCATGTCGGATGAAGAAATCGCGTCGGATGTGAACGCCAGCCTCGACCATTTGCAAACCGACACCATCGATCTGTACTGGCTGCATCGTGATGACCCGCGCCGGCCAGCGGGCGAGATCATTGAGGCGCTGAACGCGCACATCAAGGCCGGGAAGCTGCGCGCGATTGGCTGTTCGAACTGGCGCGCGGAGCGCATCGAGGCTGCCCAATCGCACGCCGCGGCGCATGGGCTGCAGGGGTTTGCGGGCGACCAGATGCTGTGGAGTCTCGCTGCAGTAGGACCCAACGGATTGGCCGACAAGACGCTCGTCGCAATGGACGCCGGACTGCAGGCGTATCATGCGCGCACAGGACTGGCGGCGATTCCTTACTCGTCACAGGCGAACGGGTTGTTCAATAAGATGGCGGTGGGGAGGTTGGAGCAGGCACAGTTGCCGGAGACGTATCGCACGCCTGAGAATGACAAGCGGTTGGCGCGCATCCAGTCCCTGGCAGCGGAGACCGGCCTGACAATCACGCAGATCGCTTTGGCCTATCTGACCTCGCAGCCGTTCGTCACCATCCCGATCGTCGGTTGTCGCAACATGGCGCAACTGGCTGACAGCCTGAGCGGCGGCGATGTCACGTTGACGTCGGACCAGATGCGGTTTCTGACGCAATAATGCCATGATGAGTGAAGATGTGAGACTTCTCGCACAGTTCTCACATCTGAAGACATGCCACGGCGTGATAGACTGACAAGGGTATGAACCAATTGCCGGTATGTAAACGGCGTCACCGCGGTTTGCTCTGCGCGATGACGCTGATCATCGTTGTAGCTGTCGCCGGGGTGCTCGCGGCGTGTACGCCCGGTCAGGATACGCCTAAAGACGCGCGCGCGGCCAATGTTGTCATCTATGCGACGTCAAGCCCAGTCCCGACCCCAACGCCGACGCCTACTCCCGTGCCAACACCGACGCCAACACCAAGCGCCAGCGAACTCATCACTGCTGCACAAAAGGCGCAGTTCTATGGCGACAGCGTCCAATCCATGACTTACTATTCGCGAGCGTTGGGACTGCTGGAACAACCGCGCAGCGAACTGGCGTTGCGGGCTCGTTTTGACATGGGGATGGCCCAACTTGAGGCGGGCAACACCTCCGGCGCCATGGAGGCTTTTACCGCGATTGTCTCCGACGGCGTGAGCAGCACCGTCACGGCAGACGCTCGCATACGGCTGGGGTATGCGGCTGCGCTGGCCGGCGATTATTCCGGCGCCATCGGCCAATACAAAGCGGCTGTGGCGGGCGGTTCGGTCATATCGCCCTATCTGGAGCTGTGGATCGGCGATGCTTACATTGCGGCCAGCAACCCAGTCAGCGCGGTGATCCCCTATAACATGGCGGTGCAACAGGCGACCGGGTCGGTGCAAACCGTCCTGCGCCGTGAGAACCTGGCGCTGGCATTGTCGCTCAGCGGTCAGTTTACGGCTGCGCTGAACAATCTGGAAGCCAATATCCGGGACGCCCGATTCACGGTCACGCGCTCGCGAAACGAAGTGCAGGCCGCACAGGTCTTGTTGGCGATGGATCAAAAAGACGCCGCATACAGTCGCTGGCGCGACATCACTGTCAAGTATCCCGACTTGCCGGCGGCCTATTCAGCGCTGGTTGAACTGGACAAAGTCGGGCAGCCGGTGGATGACTTGCAGCGGGGGATCATCGATTACAACGCCGGCGCGAATGCGGCGGCGCAGCGGGCATTCAAGCGCGCGATCACCACCGGTCTTCGCATGAACGAGATTCGATACTGGGCCGCGCTCAACTATGCGGACATGGGCAGCCCGGCGGATGCCTTCCGCAATCTGAACGAGATTATCGATGTGGGCCCCGATAACCCGCGTTATGGCGACGCACTCATCGAGAAGGGGGCATTGCAGGCGTCAGCGGGTGATGATGACAGCGCCGCCCAGACCTATCGCCTGCTGGCTTCGAGCGCGCCGAATGATCCCATGGCGCCGGTAGCGCTGCAACGGATCGGGCGTTTTTACGAACACGACGGGTTGCTCGAACAGGCGGCCCAGACACATCTGGCCGCGGCGACTGGTTACCCACAGGACGCCGGGGCGCCGGAGGCGCTCTTGCGCGGCGCCGTCATCGAGTATCGTTTGGGCCGATATCAGGAGGCGGCTGGCGGGTTTAACATGCTGGCATCCACCTATCCATCGGTTCAGGAGGCCAGGCTGGGGCAACTGTGGCTGGGCAAGACGCAAATCGCCATGGGGCAGGTGGTCACCGCACAACAAACGCTGTCTGAACTGGCATCGCGCGCCCCCGATACCTACGAAGGCACACGCGCCGCGGAGATTGGCGCCGACAGCTTGCGCGTGCCTTTGTCCAAGCCATTCGGCAAGACGATTACGGTTACATCAGAGGCTGAGGCGAAAGATCAGCTTGTGGCGGAAAAGTGGCTGCGCGCGCGCTTGAGTATCAGCGAAACGGTTGATATTCGCGCGCTCACCACGACGACGCAGTCCGACATGCGATTCCAGAAAGGCAGCACGCTCTGGCGGCTTGGTTTCAAGTCTGAAGCCGTGGAGGAGTTTGCCGCGCTGCGCGACTATTACAGCAAAGACACGCTCACCCTGTATGCGCTGGCCGTCTACCTGCGCGATATTGGCGCGTATCGTGAATCCATCGGCACGGCGGATGCGCTCAAGCAAGCCACGGGTGTGGGGACAGTCAGCGAATTGCCGCGCTTTATCGCCCGTCTGTTGTACCCCATCTATTACCCCGACATGATATCCGCGCTAGCTAGCGAATATGCGTTGGATCCCCTGTTGGTCGCGGGGTTGATTCGGCAGGAAAGCCTGTTTGAATCATTCGCTGCTTCGAATGTCTCCGCCTCCGGGCTGATGCAGGTGATGCCCGCGACAGCGAAGGAGATCAACACAGCGCTGGATTGGCCGCCGGATTACTCCGAGCGCGATCTGACTCGCCCGATGGTGAGCCTGCGCTTTGGAACGTATTATCTGGCTCGACAACGCGATGCGCTGAAAGGCGACCTGTATGCCACGCTGGCGGCGTACAACGGCGGGCCGGGGATGGCCTTGCGCTGGCGCGACCGTAGCGGCGGCGACCCGGACGTGTTCTTTCTGACGGTGCCGCTCGATGGCGTTGGATACCAGGAAACGCAACTGTATCTGCGCACGGTGACGACGAACTACGCGATATATCACCGGCTGTATGAGGGGGATTAGAGAATGGAGAGTTGAGATGGGAGATTAGAGATTAGAGATTAGAGATTGGGGATAAGAGAGTGGAAGTTAGAGGTGTGGGAATGGAGAACCCCTCACCGGGGATGCCTGGCGAGGGGTTTTGCTGTGGCGATGGTTGCGTTACTTGACGGGTGTGAGCCAGCCCCACTGATCGGGGATGCGGCTGTTGACGATGTCGAAGAAGGTTTGCTGGATGTGTTGGGTTATCGGGCCGCGGGAACCGGCGCCCACCTTGACCTTGTCCACGCTGCGCACAGGGGTGACTTCCGCCGCGGTGCCGGTAAAGAATATCTCGTCGGCGATATAGAGAAACTCGCGCGGGATCGTCTGCTCGCGCACTTCGTAACCCAGGCTGCGCGCGATCTTGATCACGCCGGCGCGGGTGATCCCCAGCAGGATGCTGGCGGCCATCGGCGGGGTGTAAATGACGCCGTCGGAGATCACGAAGATATTCTCGCCGCTGCCCTCGCTCACGTGGCCCTGGATGTCGAGCGCGATGGCCTCGGTGTAGCCGTGGTCGAGCGCTTCCATAACCATCATCTGCGAGTTGACGTATTGTCCGCCGATCTTGCCCATCGACATGCCGACGCCGGGCGCCATGCGCCGCCACGAGGACACGCCCACATCGACGCCGCTCTCAATCGCTTCCGGCCCAAGGTATGCGCCCCACACCATCGTTAGAATCGTGGCGTGCGGGGTGCACCGGCGCGGGTTGACGCCAAGCGCTTCATCGCCGCGGAAGACCAGCGGGCGGATGTAGCAGGAATCATGCTCGTTCGCCGTGACGACCTGCTTCACGGCTGCGGTGAATTCCTCAATTGTGTGGGGAATCTCCATGCGATACATCTTGGCGGAGGCGTACAGGCGGCGCAGGTGCTCATGCAGGAACAAGACCTTCGGCCCATCCGGCGACGCGTAGGCCCGGATGCCTTCGAACACGCTGCTGCCATAATGCAGTGCGTGCGTCTGCACGTGCACGGTCGCATTCGCCCACTCTACCAGTTTACCGTCCATCCACACATATTTCGCATTTGCCATATCTGAATCCTTAAAGAGAGACTAGAGACTAGAGATTTAAGATTAGAGACTAAAGATTATTTCGCGCGATTATCGATCAAAGGTGACTTTATTGTAAATGGATCACAAATCTCCAATCTCTCATCTCTCATCTCATTTCCCCAATCTCTCCGTGACCGCGCGGCCCATATCCGTCGATCCTAAGAGGGTCGTGCCGGGAGAAGCGATGTCCTTACAGCGGAGACCGTCGGACAGTGCGCGTTCGACCGCCTGCTCAATCGCGGCGGCTTCCGCCGTCAGGCCAAATGACCAGCGCAGCATCATCGCGGCGCTCAGGATCGTTGCGAGCGGGTTCGCGATGCCCTTGCCGGCGATGTCAGGCGCGCTGCCGTGGATCGGCTCGTACAACCCGCGGCGAAACCCGTGGCGGTTGATGAACCCGCCGAGCGACGCGCTGGGCAGCATGCCCATCGAGCCGGCCAGCATCGCGGCTTCGTCGCTGAGGATATCGCCGAACAGGTTCTCCGTTGCGATGACGTCGTAGTTGCGCGGCGCGCGAATCAGATACATTGAGCACGCATCCACCAGCACGTCCTCGATCTCAACGTCGGGGAATTCCGCCGCCACTTCGTGCGCGATTTCACGCCACAGGCGCGAGGTCGCCAGGACGTTTGCTTTATCGACCGAGGTTACCTTTTTGCGCCGGCCGCGCGCCAACTCGAACGCCATGCGCATCAGGCGGGCGATCTCGGCTTCGGTGTAAGGGGTGGTGTCCACGGCGCTGCGATTGGGCGCCTCACCTGATCTGCCCTGCGGCTTGCCGAAATAGGCCCCGCCGGTCAGCTCGCGCATGATCAACATATCCACGCCGCGAATGACGTCGGGTTTGAGGGTTGAGGCATCGATCAGCGCGTCGTAAACCTTGACCGGTCGCAGATTCGCGAACAGGCCAAGCACCTTACGGATGGCGAGCAAGCCCTGCTCCGGGCGCACTTTGGCTTTGGGGTCGCTCCACTTGGGGCCGCCCACGGCACCAAGCAACACCGCGTCGGCGGCTTCGCACTTGGCGGTGGTGTCGGCGGGGAGCGCCTCGCCAGTGGCGTCGATGGCGCAGCCGCCCAGCAACGCGTGCTCGAACGAGATCGTATGCCCATATTGGGCGCCAACCGCGTTTAACACTTCAATGGCCTGCGCGGTCACTTCCGGGCCGATGCCGTCGCCGGCGAGCACAGTGATTTTAAGGTTCATGGTTTTATAAAATAGGAGGGATTGGGGATTGGGGATTGGGGATTGATCGCGTGCGGTGGATTGCATTCTCGAATCTCCAATCTCTAATCCCTGATCCCTCTGTAAAGCGGGCGACGGGGTTCGAACCCGCGAACTTCTGCTTGGAAGGCAGACGCTGTACCACTCAGCTACACCCGCAACTAGGCAATGCCGATATTTTACATCAAGCCGGACGCGCAGCGTTCGCGACTTTGCAATCGCTGCGCGTCCGGCTTGATCATTACCAGCTTAAACTTGTTCGAGTTCTTTCGAGGCGCGATTTGAGGACTTCGCGCGGTCGTCTTTGCGCAGTATCTTCTTGCGGATACGGACGCTCAAAGGCGTCACCTCAACCAGTTCGTCGTCGCCGATGAACTCGACGCTATCATCGAGCGAAAGCCGGCGGATCGAGGGCAACCGGCTGGTATCGACGTCCACGGCGCGCATGCGGAAGTTGGTCAAATGCTTGGTCTTGGCAACGTTGACCTCCAGATCTTCGGGTCGCTGGTGCTCGCCGACAACCATGCCTTCGTAGACCGGCGTCATTGCCTCGATGAACAGCGTGCCGCGCTCCCAGGCATTGCGCAGGCCATACGTCACCGCCATGCCGTCCTCAAATGCGATCAGTGAACCGCGTTCGCGCTGGCGCACCGGGCCGGACATTGCCTCATAACCGAAAAACAGCGCGTGCATGATCGCCATGCCGCGCGTGGCAGTCATCGCCTCACCGCGCAGTCCAATCATGCCGCGGGTTGGGACTTTGTACTTCAATGTCACGATTTTGTTGTCGCCATGCTGCATGTCCAGCATCTGGCCCTGACGCACTCCGAGCATTTCCACGAGCGCGCCCAGATAATCCTCAGGCACTTCGATGAACACTTCCTCGTAGGGCTCGAATTGCTTGCCAGTGACCGAGTCGATCTTGTAAATGACCTCGGGCTTGCCGACCTGGAATTCGTACCCTTCGCGGCGCATGGTTTCGATCAAGACGATCAAGTGCAACTCGCCGCGACCACTGACGATAAAGGTGTCGGCGCTATTGCCGTCCTCGACGCGCAGTGACACGTTGTGCTCCAGTTCCTTGTACAGGCGTTCGCGCAGCTTGCGCGACGTGCTCCACGTGCCTTCCTTGCCGGTGAACGGGCTGGTGTTCACGCCGAAGGTCATGCGCACAGTGGGGTCTTCGACGCGGATCGGCGGCAGCGGCCGGGGATCAATCGGGTCGGCAATCGTCTCGCCGATGAAGATGTCGGACAATCCGGTTACTGCGACGATGTCGCCCGCGTCAACCACCTGGGCATCGATGCGGTCAAGACCCATGTGGGTATAGGCGCCAGTAAGCTTTCCCTTGAACATCTCGCCGTCGGTGTTGATGCGCATTACTTCCTGTGTGCGGTTCAATCGCCCGGCGTAAAGGCGCCCGATGGCGATGCGCCCTTTGTAGTCATCGTACGCCAGTGAGGTCACCAGTAACTGGGAGGGCCCCTCCATGTCGACGGTTGGCCCCGGGATGTAGCTCAAGATGGTGTCAAACAGGGGCTGTAGATCGGATGAAAGGGGTTGGTTGGGGTAGGCGGCCTGACCCGTGATGGCATTGGTGTAGATAATCGGGAATTCGGCCTGTGCATCGCTCGCTCCGAGTTCGATAAACAGGTCAAAGGTAGCGTTCGCAACCCATTCCGGGCGCGCGTTGGCGCGGTCGACTTTGTTGATGACGACGATGGCTTTGTGTCCCAGTTCAAGCGCTTTGCGCAACACGAAGCGCGTCTGGGGCATTGGCCCATCCACCGCATCCACAAGCAGCAGCACGCCGTCCACCATATTCAGCACGCGCTCAACCTCGCCGCCGAAGTCAGCGTGGCCGGGCGTGTCCACGATGTTGATCTTGAGACCCTTGTACATGACCGCCGTATTCTTGGCGAGGATGGTGATGCCGCGTTCGCGCTCGAGGTCGTTGGAGTCCATCACGCGCTCCATCACGACCTGGTTATCGCGAAACACGTGCGACTGTTTTAACATCCCATCCACCAGTGTGGTCTTGCCATGGTCGACGTGGGCAATAATCGCGATATTTCGAATGTCTTTCCGTTCTGTGATCATACTCTCTCTATATATTTCCAACCGCCGAACAAACACTTCACGGAAGACAAGTTGCATCTGATGCAATGGGCGTTGATTACACCGCATGGGTGACTAAAGAAACCCGTTCACCCGACAGACACACTTTTCGCGCGTTCCAAACGCACAGGATGGGGTCTGTTGGGATGCCTTCCGATGTTGCGAAGTTATTCTGCTAATTACCGACCCCTTATTGTAACAGGATTACGGCCTTGCGTTGGCAATGGATTTGAGACACAATAGGCGGCCTGGGTGGTGATGATGAGCAATACTGGTGGTGTGAGTGCGCAGGCGTTGCAGTGTCCGCATTGCGGGGCGCCATTGACAGTGCAGTCCGGCGTGACGCAGATCGACTGCGCTTATTGTGGGACGAAGATACAGATATCAAATAACGCTGCTGTCGGGTCACCTATTTATGCCCAGGTTGCTCGGCCAACTGTCCTTAGGTCGCCAAAGGCTGTCCGTGGCGGGTGTCTGGGAGTATTCCTGATCGTTGGTCTGTTCATCGCCGGCATCTTCGGGTTGATCAATGTCATCTTTCGATCCTCGTCCTCCTTTGAGGCGGCGATGAAGCTGATGAACTCGAACTCGCAGGTCGTTCAGGTGATGGGCGCACCAGTCACACCGGGCATCTTCATTATGGGAAGCCTTTCGTCCAGCGGTAATTATGAGCGCTATAACTACAACTTTCCCGTATACGGGCCGCGCCGCAGCGCAACTGTGAATGTGCGCGGAACCTCGGATCCGAGCGGGCTGCATATGGATGTCTGGCTGTCATACAAATCTGGAACGGAGGACGTGACCCTCCACCTGACTCAAGGAAAATAACAGCCGTTTGCCTCACGGCTTGGTAATATGGCTGATGGACTGGGCGTCGATCAGCAAAATGTCATCCGTCAGGCTTGTCCCTGATTGAATGGCAGCCAGACGCTTCCCTGTCTGGCTGTAATACACGCCGATCTCAAGCCTATCGATTCGTGCTAAGGGTTTTAGATAGCATTTCGCATTACTGGCACACTGCTGTTGTCTCTATCAGAATATGCAAGACGTTGTCCTGCAACGGGCTGCTATCCGGGCGCGTCGCAGGCAATCGATTCTGGCTCAACGGATCATACAGGCCGATGTCGAGTGCCGCCGCGTGCGCAAGTCCCGGCATCACATGTGGGTCAAGTATCTGTTCGCCATTGTCCCAGAACAACGTGGGATAAGCGACTAGGGCATCGGACTGTGCGACGATGCTGCCCTGTGAATTCAACGCGTGAGCAAAGACGGTGTAGTTCTTTGGCGGCGCGCCGGAGCTGTGCCAATAAAGTGTCAGCGTATCGCTACACACGCTGTAGCCCTGTAGTTGAATGGCGTCGCCGAAAAACGCCTGGATCGGTTTAGGTGGAAGTTGCTGTGCCTCACGCATCCCGCGCACTTTCACAGTAGCGATCTGAGCGCTGACTTCGGGCCTGTTCTGGACGCGCGAGACTCTGCCGCTGTCCTGGGCATACCAGCCGGCATAAACTCGCGCCAGGGTTTGTCTGGTGGCGCTGATATTCAACTGGTAGTTCATTTTGATCACGCGCCCAACTTCCCATTCCGGCGTTACGTACTGACGACCCAGGAAGCCTTCAGTGGTCAGCCGTCCCAATGATTGTCCCGCGTCGTTGAATGCTTCAAGCACAGTGGCATAGGATTGCGTGATGGGTCTTGTAGCGCGCCAGTACACGCTGAGGTTGGCGCTGCTGCCTGGGTCAATCCGGTTTGATTCGAGGACAGCCGCGGTGAGTTCAATGCCGTTGTCAAAAACCACCTGCCCATCTTCAGGCAACTGCGCGATTTGCGAGTTGGAGAGATAGGTAAGCGGGTTGTAGTTTGGCAGTAACGATACTGACGGAATGAAAATCGCACATCCCAGGGCAGCCAATCCATAAAAGCGGGCTGCCAGATCGCGACCGCGCGCGGGGATAAACTGCAACAGCCCGATGGCAAGCGCAATGGACACCGGCGCGCTCATAGACATGAGGTGCCTGCTGTTGTCGTTGGTTGCATACAGGCGCAGCCAGGCCACGAATACGATTACGCTGGCAATCGACGATATCATCAGCAACGCAAACTCCGCCGGGACGCGCTTACGCAACGCCGCAATCAGCAGGCCAATGGCGCCTATCCCGGCGATGATCCACATCGGAATGTCATAGAGCACAGGAGACTGGATGCCGTCTCCAAATACACCCCAATAGGTCCGGAACAGCATCGGAACTGTGTCCAGCAATTGGGGCAATGTCAGCGGCGCGCCCAGGAATGCAAACGCATTTGCCCGTTGCACCTGTTCCCAGGCCAGAGGGTTGCCGTAGATCACGGTGTTGTAGACGAAGTACCATCCAGCAACCGCGGCGAATCCAACTGCGCACGACACGATACCGATAGAGAGACCGCGCATCCAGGATCCGGCGCGGCGAAATTTCCATGCATGCCAGATCAATGCGATGCCTGTCGGCATCAAAACCGCCAGCCCGCTGAGCTTTGAAAGGACGGTAAGCCCTGCTGCCGCGCCTGCCAGCAACGACAAAACGAACGCCCGGCGAGGGTTGTATTTCGTTTCTGTGATCAGGAGCACTGCAAAGCACAAGGTCAACGTAAAAGCGCAGGCGACTGCAATATCATTCGTAATGACGCTGCTGAGGTGGATGAGTTTTGGATTGAACGCCGTGATGACAGACGCCAGTACTGCGACATCAGACCGTTGCGTCAGCCGTAAGGCAATGAGGCACACGAGGATGACGATGGCGGCACCCAGCAGGGTGGAGAGCAATCTGACAATCCGCACCGCTAGTACCGTGCCGGTGGGCGGCCAGTCGAGCTCCGCGCTGGTGTGGAAATAGGCCATCCCGTGTGACATCGAGTCAGCCGTTTTGTGCACTGACGCGAAGTCGGTTCTATCGATCCAGAAGATCAAGGCTGCGCCGAGTGCGTAGTACAGCGGCGGTTGGGTGATTTCGTGACCCAGTGCATTCGGGTCGGTCTCGAACGCGATCAGTTTATGCGTCTCGCCCAGCGCTCGAATGTAATCACTGTTGAGATCGGGCAAAGCCTTGTGTGATGCCAGAATGTCGACATAATTGTAATGCGCGCCCTCATCCAGACCCTCAAACAAGGGGGTCGCATAGTTGTAGTAACAGCACAGCGCCACAAAGCTGACAACGACGAGGATCAGCGCAGCATTATGCGTGTGCCTGAGAGGTTGTCTCATTCCTGGCGTTTTCATCATAAAGGTTTGCGAACCACTCGACAGTCAACTGGATGGCCTGGCGCTCGATGGGAGGCGTGTCAAACGTGTGGGTGTTGTCGTCGAGCAGGTGCACGGTTGCGCGTGAGTCGAAGTGTTTGGCATAGACGCTCGCCTGGCTGACCGGCACCGTCGGGTCGGAGGTGTTGTGGATGATGATGGCCTTGCCGGAGTAAGGGCGCAATTCGTCCAGTGGTTCCTGCTGAAAAAAGGTCTGGATCATCTGCAAGCCAACCGGATAAGACCACACCATGATGTAACCCTGTGTAAGAAGCTGGTCCATCAATGACCCAGTGCTCACGCCGCTTTTCTCTGCGGTGCGGTTGGCCGTGTGCATAAACACCTCGGCATTTGCGGCGGCGCTCCAGTAGGCCAGTCCCTGAATGCGACTGGCGTTGCGCCCAGCCAGGATGCTTGCGAGTAGCCCGCCCAGGCTGAGACCGAGTAACCCAACCCGTTGCGGATCGACCTCCGGGCGCGCGGTCAGCCAGTCCAGCGCTGCCTGCGCATCGCTCAGTTCCGTCGCGATCGTGACGTCCTGAAACTCCCCTTCGCTCTCGCCGCTGCCGCGCATGTCAAAGCGCAAGGCCGCGATGCCGGCGGCTGCGAGCGCGCGGGTTGCATGGACAAACAGGCGATGCGGGCCGGTCTTGTCGCCGGTGAATCCATGCAACAACAGGATGGCGGGGTGGGGGCCCGGCGTTGTGGGCAGATGCAGCATCCCGCGCATGGCCTGTCCTTCGCTGGTGATCGTCACCGCCTGTTCCGTGCTGTTCAGGACTGGGTATGTGTTTGCCATGAGGTTATCCGGGTTGCATGAGGTGGCGCAGGGATTCTGTATACGGCGGGCGCGCGATGCCTTTCTCAGTGATGAGGGCTGTGACGTACTTATTTGGCGTGACGTCAAAGGCTGGATTGAACACCTGCACATTGGCTGGGGCGGTGCGCCGGCCAAAGCCATCCGTGACTTCCTCCGGCTTGCGCTCCTCAATCGGGATCAGTTCGCCCGATACCAGTTCCATGTCGATGGACGACAGCGGCGCCGCCACATAGAACGGGATGCCAAACTCACGCGCCAGGATGGCTACGCCAAAGGTGCCGATCTTGTTCGCCACATCGCCGTTGGCCGCCACGCGGTCAGTGCCGACGATCACGGCGTCCACCCGACCCTTCGACATCACGGTTGCGGCCATGTTGTCGGTAATCACCGTGACCGGGATACCTGCCTGTTGCAGTTCCCACGCCGTCAGGCGCGACCCCTGCAGCAACGGGCGCGTCTCATCGGCGAACACGTGCAGAGATCGGCCCTGTTCCGCGGCCACATACACCGGCGCGAGTGCGGTGCCCCATTGTGCTGTTGCAAGGCCGCCCGCGTTGCAGTGCGTGAGGATATTGCAGACCCCGCCTTTAGTGCGCGGCGTCAGCAACGCCGCGCCGTAGGCGCCGATGGCGCGGCAGACGGCGTTGTCCTCGGCGATCATCGCGATAGCCTCTGCGAGGAGTGTTGCTTTGATCGCCGGGAGGTCGAGGCTGGCCGCATCGCAGGCCAGCCTCTGTATTCGTTTCAACGCCCAGAACAGGTTCACGGCGGTTGGGCGCGACGTTGCCAGGTAGGCGGCTGCGGCATCGACTTCAGCGAGGAACGATACCGCGTCATTAAGGGACGCATATCGCACCGCCAGGTAGACGCCGAACGCCGCAGCGATGCCAATTGCCGGCGCGCCACGCACGCGCAATATCTTGATCGCTTCCCACATCGCGGCGACATCCGTAATGTCCAGATACCGGAGTTCGCCTGGCAGCAACGTCTGGTCGATGATGCGCGCTGCGCCGCCCGCGTCACCGACCCATTCGATTGTCTTCACCGGCGTGTGGCATAACGCCGTAGTTCCTTCAATCTGCATTTATGTTTTTTACCGTCCCAATTGCAATTTAATCGTCACCAGTTTGAATGGCGCGATCGTGATGTCTGCTCCGCCATTGACCCACTCAATCGGCGCGTCCTGCTCTTCCAGCAAATTGCACAAAGAGGCTGAAGCAACAGGTAACGGGCTGGTCAGGCGCACGATCCCGCGCTTGCCATGTGCCTCGTACAAGCGCACGATCAGCGCATCCGAGTCTTCGGCTTTCTTGATCGTATCGATGATCACGTTGCTCGCTGAGACGCCGAAGAACGACATCGCCCCGGGCTGTTCATTCGTCGCGGCTGCAATCATCGGCAGGTTGAAGCGATACCCTTCTTCGATCACGCCGGCCTCGCGGAAGTCGCTCACATGCGGGAGGATGGCGTATCGGAAGGCGTGATGTCCCATGTCAGCTATGGGGTCGGGGCTCTTGGGCGAGCGCAACAGCGACAGCCGCATTACGTTGCCCTGAACGGCGTAGCCGTACTTGCTGTCGTTGAGCAGCGCCACGCCGAAGTCCGGCTCGGCCAGGTCGGCCCAGTGATGGGCAGACACCTCAAAGCGCGCGACATCCCAGGTTGTGTTGAAGTGGGTGGGGCGGCGCAAGTGTCCGAACTGGATCTCATAGGTGGCTTCCTGCGCGCGGAGGTCAAACGGGAACTCGACTTTGAGGAACTTGTGGCGCTCATGCCATTCGACCTCGTTGGCGAAGTCGAGTCTGGCCGAGTTTGTGGTGAGCGAGATGACCTGTTTCAGTGTGCTGCCCGCGCCAATGGCGTACTCGGCCTCGATCGCGACGCGCGCGGGGCCCGTTTCGATCACACGGATGGATTTTGCGTCGCCGACCTGGTACTTCTTCTCCAGGTGGAACACATCGACATCCCACGCTGCCCAGTTGTTGGGTTCGTCGTCAAACAACACAAGGTTGTTTGCCTGTGCGTTTGGCGCGATGGCCTGGCGCTTGGCGCGCTTGTCAAATAGGCTGATCAGCCGCCCGGCGCGGTTGAACACCGCCGTCACAACCTGGTTATCCAGCGTGATCGCCTGAGCCGTTTCGCTGATGGTTACCGGGGCGTCGACGGTCGTTGCTGGCGTGGAAACGCTGAAACCGAGCGCCGGCGCGCTGACGATGCCGAGTCCCTTACCATTTGCGCCGACCTGCGCACCTGGCATACCTGCGGGGAGTTCAATCACTTCGGTGCGCGGGCTGCTGAGCGTGTTGACTGCGAGCACGGCGCCTGTTGCTTCTGCGCTGACCATCGGCGCAATCGCGCTGCTGCGCAATGCTGCGCCGCTCGCGAGGATTTCGGCGTAGTGCGCGTCCGAATCCTGATAGACCTCGGTGATAGACGAACCGGGGATGATGTCGTGGAACTGGTTTAGCAGCACCAGCTTCCACAGGTGGTTGATCTCCTCGGTTGGATACGGCTTCCCGTGCAACGCGAAGCCGATGGCAGACAGAAATTCCACATCGTGCAGGAGTTCCTCGCTGCGCCGATTGCCGAGTTTGTTGCGCGCCTGGGTGGTGTAGGTGCCGCGGTGCAACTCGAAATACAGTTCGCCGACCCACACCAGCGGATCGATGATGTCGGCCTCGCAGCGTGTGAAGAAATCGGCAGGCGCGCGCGATTCCATGCGCGGCAGTCCGTCTACATCTTTCATGCGCTTCAGGCGTTCGAGCATTTCAACGGTCGGGCCGCCGCCGCCGTCGCCGTAACCAAACAGCAGGTAGCTTTCGCGCGCGCGGTCATGGTCTTTGAAGTTGCTCAGGTTAAAGAGGGCTTCCTTTACGCTGACTTCGGCGTTGTAGGTGTCGGCGGGCGGGAAGTGCGTGAGCACGCGGCTGCCGTCGATGCCTTCCCAGAGGAAGGTGCTGCTGGTGGGTTTGTTCATCTGGTTCCATGATAGCTTCTGCGTGAGGAAGTGGGTGATGCCCGCGCCCTGCATGATCTGCGGCAACGCGCCGGAGTACCCGAATACATCCGGGTTCCAGAACTCATTGCAGACCACCCCGAACTCCTTGCGGAAGAAGCGCTGACCGAAGACGAACTGGCGCACCAGCGACTCGCCGGATGGGATATTGCAGTCCGGCTCGACCCATGTCCCGCCAGTGGGCACGAAGCGGTTGTCTGCGACGCGCGCCTTGATTTTGTCCCACAGGCCGGGGTGCTTCGTTTTGATCCACTCGAATTGCTGCGCTTGCGAACACGCGAAGATATAGTCGGGGTAGTCGTCCATGTAGCGCACCGCTGACGAGAAAGTGCGCACGCATTTGCGTTGTGTCTCGGCCAGCGGCCACAGCCACGCCGTGTCGATGTGCGCATGGCCGACTGCGGACAAGTTGTGCTGGCCGTCGCCGTTGTGCGCGGAGAAGAACTTCGCGGCCAACTGGCGCGCCGCCGGCCAGGTGGCGCGGTCTTCGAGATTGCATGTATTGACCATCGCATTCGCCGTGTGCAGCGCCTGACCGCCGCGCGGAGTGTTCACGGGCAGGTGCGTTGCCATATCGGCGATGATGACGAAATCCCACAACAGGTCCCAGGCGTCGCGGTCGAATACAGCGATTTCGGCGCGACGCAACAGGCCGATGTGGCTTGGATCCGTGTCGCCAGTGACGCCGAACAGGTTATTGACGGCGACCTCGATGTAAAGCGTGATGTGTTCGCCGCCTTGTGCTTTCTTGATCAATGTGTAGGCGGGGCGCGCAGCTCCTGCTGCCCAACCGGTTCCCGATCCTGTCAGTCCCTGTAGCGGTTGGCCATCCTGCCACACGCAAGCTTCACATGACGAGTCCCAGAGCAGGTGCACTTCCTGCCCGTTCCATTCGGCGGGTATATCGAGATTCACCCTGACCCAGTGCGTCGACCAGATGGGGCCGAATTGCTCGCCGACATCCGTCGGCCGGTACTGGCCGGCTAATGCCTCTTCGTAGGTGATGCGATCCGGCGCTGAATACATCGCGAGCGAAACAGGGGCGTGTTGCGAGTACACTTTGGCGCGCAGGTTGCCGTCCGATGCGAAATTCTGCAAACGCTGGCGCGTGATGTCCAGATGTTTTAACATGTGTGAGTCATCCTTCAGATAGGTTTTTTGACTTTAATCAGGCTAGGATGATTCTACTCTGCAACGCCTTAACCGGATACGCCAGTCGTTTGCATTCCAATGCATACCCGTATAGTATTTATGTCGCCTTCTGGAGGCGGCACGTAACATGGCACAATTGACTTTTCACTTGATTGGTAATGCGCACCTTGACCCGGTATGGTTCTGGGACTGGCGCGAAGGGCTAAACGAAGGGATCACGACCTCGCGCGCGATCCTCGACCTGATGGACGCCGACGGCGAACTGACGTTTATGCGCGGCGAAGCCGTGCAATACGAACACATGGAAACGCACGCGCCGGATGTATTTGAGCGGGTGCGCGCCTATATCAAGGCGGGGCGTTGGGATGTTGTGGGCGGGACATACGTTCAACCCGACACCAATCTGACCTCGACCGAGACGCTTCTGCGCCACTTTATGCTGTCACAGGACTACTTTCAGTCGCGATTCGGAGTCCGCGCGCGCGTGGCGTGGGCCGCCGACTCGTTCGGCCATAGCGCCGGGCTGCCGGAGGTGCTGGCAGCATCAGGGATGCAGGGATTTGCGTTTACGCGCCCCGGGCCGGATATAGTGCCGATCGCCAAACCCGCCTTCTGGTGGGAAGGGAGCGGCGGTTCACGCGTACTGGCCTATCGCCCGCCGGTCGGCTGGTATGGCAACGAGCGCGACGAGATGCCGCGCCGTCTGGACGGCCTGCTCGCATCGGCGCAACAGTGCGACCTGCAGAACGTCGGCGTGTTCTTCGGGCTGGGGAATCACGGCGGCGGGCCCTCACGGCGCAGCCTCGCAGATATCCGCGCGTGGGCGAAGGCACATCCCGAGGTGACCATGGTGTGGTCGGGGTTGCATCGCCTATTTGACGCATTGGCGGCGGAGGTAGCCGAGCAACCCCTCACCTTCCTGCCCGTAGTCCATGGCGAATTGAATTTCTGTCTGCGCGGTTGCTACTCGTCGGTCGCGAAGCTGAAGTTCTTCTATCGCCGGACTGAAGCCAGCGTCTTCAGGGCTGAGCGCACGGAAACGGTGATTCGCGCAGGCCTTGGGCAGGCCAGTGAGCGAGCGCTGGACAATGCATGGCGTGGTCTGGCGTTCAACTCGTTCCACGACATTCTGCCCGGGTCGTTGTTCGAACGCGCCACTGATGACCAGCTTGCGTGGCTGGGCGGCGCGTATCATCGGGCGCAACGGGTCGAGAATGCCGCGCTCATGGCTTTAGCGGCCTGCGTCGATACGACCGTCAAGGCTCCCAAGGGCGATCACCCTGGCCCGGTGGCGCTGCTGGTGTGGAATCCACATCCAGCGGCTTATGACGGCCCGGTCGAAGTCGAAGCCAACATGGACTACCGCCCGATCTGGGAATATCGCGACCGCACTGACCAATTGCCAGTCGAGTTGCGCGATCATGCCGGCCGCAAACTGCCGATGCAGATCGTCCCCGGCGACATTACGGCAATGATGGATTTTCCCTGGCGCAAGCGCGCCGTGACGAGGTTGAAGTTGCCGGCGTTTGGCTGGAAAGTGTTGACAATGGGTTGGGTGGAAGGCGCTGAAGCGCCGCCGACGCCGGAACCCGTGAGCGCTCAACAACCCGGAACCATCGACAATGGCATTTATAAGGTCGTGGCAACGCTGGACAACGAGGGCGTGCAGGTCTTTCATCGCGGGAAGTCGTTGTTCGGGCCGATTGGATTGCACGTTATCACTGTCAACGACCCTTATGGCTCGTGGGGCAGCATGAACGAGCTTCCAGAGTCGCTTGATCTCTCGGCGGTCATTGCGTCCTGGCGGATCAAGGCGGTCAAGGTGCTTGAGTCTGGGCCGGAACGGGGAATGTTATGGGTGCGCTTTGCGGGCGGACATTCGCGGCTGGATCTGCGCTTCTCGCTCTCGCGCCAGCATGAACAGATTGATGTCGATGCGCGTCTGTTCCTGGATGAGCGTTCCGCGCGCGTGAAGCTGGTGATGCCATGCGATGCGCGTCAAGCCGAGTTTGAGGTTCCGGGCGGCCTGGTCAAGCGCGGCGAGGTGGGCGAGGCGCCCGGCGGGCGCTGGGTGCGCACTGCCAGGCTTGGGTTTGCGAGCAATGGGCTGTACAACTTTGACCTGAAGAATGGCGCACTGCGAGCGACCATTGCGCGCGCTTCGCGCTACACCGACGACCTGACGCTGGCTCCTGAGGAAATGCCCTGGATCCCGACGGTCGACAGCGGCGAACTGCGATTCAAGTTTCTGGTTGCGCCCGCCGATGAGATGTTGCCGCAACGCGCGCGACTTCTGGAAGAACCCATCGTGTCGCTGGCGGTTCCTGCGTCCGCAGGCGACCTGGGGCGCACGGGCAGTTGGGCGGAGATAAAGCCAGGTTCGTTGCGCATCCTCTCACTACAAGCCACTGGCGCTGACGACTTCCTGATTTTTGCGCAAGATGTCAATGGTCAGCCTGCGACTGCGCGGTTGAACTGGCTGGGGCAGTGGATCGAGCTGGGCAAGGTCGAGGCTGGTCGGATCGCTGCCTGGCGGCTATGCAAACGTGATGACGTATGGCATGCGGAGCCCCCATTTCATTTGTGATTTTCATCACGCGCAGACGATTTACGTGTTAGAATGCGGGGCATTAATTGGATTAATTTGTTCGTCGTTGACTGGCTCAGGAAAGGGCCAGTCATGTTTTTGTGTGTTGCTGGTTATTTGACTAATTCTGTAGAGGTAGAGGTAAGGGGATAATGCTGGTTCCACCGGTCTCGCAAGATGCCCAGGTCATCAACAACCTGTACTTGATTCTGTACGTTTTCTCGGCTATTGTTTTTATCCTGGTTGAGGGTCTGCTTATTTTTTCTGTCGTGAAGTTTCGGCGCCGCGCTGCAAACGATGCGCCGGTTCAAGTCCATGGTCATGCCGGGCTGGAAACTGTCTGGACGATACTCCCGATGGTGCTGGTCGCGGTAATTTTTCTCTTTTCAGTAAACTCCATGGGCCAGTTGCAAGCCACCGGCACATTTAACGACCCGCTGAATCACGTGCATGGCGTGAATGACCAGGTGGCGATCAAGCGCGTCAGCGAGGCCAAGAAAGTTGACGTTGTGATCAATGTGACGGCGCGGCAGTGGGTGTGGCAGTTCAAGTATGCCGACGGATTCATTGTCACCCAGGAACTGGTTGTGCCTGAGAACAAGACCGTGCGCCTGGATATTGTGTCGGCGGATGTCATCCATGCCTGGTGGGTGCCGGCGCTGGGCGGCATGATCTATGTGAACCCGGGCGAAATGTCGCATGTGTGGTTCAACGCCCCCGCCGGGATGTATTATGGGCAATGCAATGTGTTCTGCGGTTTGGCGCACTCTCAGATGCTGTCAAACGTCAAGGTGTTGCCGCAGGCCGACTACGATGCATGGGTCGCACAGCAAAAGACAAAGTAATCAATTGTTAAAGAGCGTGAAGGCGCACAGCGTCGTCATACACGCGAATGTAAGGAGTTGTTTGATATGGCAAGTGTAAGTATACCCGTCGCCAAACCAGGCTTGCTGAGCGAGATTGCCGGCTGGTTGACCACGGTTGACCATAAGAAGATCGGCGTCATGTATCTGGTCTCGACGTTCTTCTTCTTCCTGCTTTCGGGCATCTTCGCGTTGATCATCCGGCTGCAACTGATGGCGCCGGGCATGAAAATCGTCGATCAGAACGTGTATAACGAGTTGTTCACGATGCATGGCACCGGTATGATCTTTCTGTTCATTATTCCGATGCTGGTAGGCTTGGGCAACTACATTATCCCGCTGCAGATTGGCGCGCGCGACATGGCGTTCCCGCGCATCAATGCGTTAAGCTTCTGGCTGCTGATCTTCGCGGGCATCGTGATGGAAGGCGGCTTCCTTATCGGCGGCACTGCCTCCAGCGCAGCCTGGACAGCCTATGTGCCCTTGTCAACAAAGCAGTTCTCGCCGCAGAGCGGCATGGACATCTGGCTCTTTGGCGTTGTATTGCTTGGCATCTCGTCCACACTTGGCGCGGTCAACTTCCTTGTGACGATCTACACGATGCGCGCGCCCGGCATGACGATGTGGCGCATCCCGATCTTCACCTGGACGATGATCGTGACCGCCGGGATGGTGCTGCTGGCGACCCCGGTGCTGACGGCGGCGCTGATCATGTTGATCACTGACCGCAACTTCAGCACGCAGTTCTTTACGACATCTAATCCCAGGTTGTGGCAGCACATGTTCTGGTTCTATTCGCATCCTGCGGTGTACATCATGGTCCTGCCCGCGATGGGCATTCTGTCTGAGGTTATCCCGGTGTTTTCACGCAAGCCGTTGTTCGGTTTCAAGGTCATGGTGCTTTCCAGCATCCTGATCGGCGTGCTTGGCTTCACTACCTGGGTGCACCACATGTTCGTGAGTGGCGTCGACCCGCTGGTCGAGCGCTTCTTCATGTTCACGACGATGGTCATCGCAGTCCCGACCGGCGTGAAGATGTTCAGTTGGATTGCGACGATGTGGAAAGGCTCTGTAAGCCTGAAGACGCCGTTGTTGATGTGCATCGGCTTTATATCCACCTTTGTGATCGGCGGGATCACGGGCGTGATTCAGGGCGCGATTCCCATCGATATGCAGGTGCACAATACCTACTGGGTCGTGGCTCATTTCCACTATGTGCTGTTCGGCGGCAGCGTCTTCGGCATCTTTGCCGGGCTGTACTTCTATTTGCCAAAGATAACGGGTCGCATGCTGGATGACAAGCTTGGCAAGTGGCATTTCGCGCTGATGTTCATCGGGTTTAACCTGACGTTCTTCCCCATGCACATTCTGGGTCTGGAAGGCATGCCGCGTCGTATTGCAACCTACGCCGCCGACCGCGGCTGGGATATACCGAACCTGATCGCGACGATCGGCGCATTTACCATCGCTTTTTCCGTGCTGATCTTCATGATCAATTTTGCTATTTATATCCTGGGGCGCAAGGGTGAAGTTGCCGGCAATGATCCGTGGGAAGGCGCCACGCTGGAATGGGCGACAACGTCACCGCCGGCAGTCTATAACTTCGCGCGCACGCCTGTTGTGGAGAGCGACCGCCCGATGATCGAGTTGCGCGCCAAAGCGGCCGGCGCAAAATCCGACTCCAAAACCTCAGGCGGCAGTCACTAGATGCATACGCCAATTAGTCTCAAGGGCGGCGACACGCCCGGCGGCGCGTCAGCGTTGCGGCAGACGATCAGCGATTATGTCGTGCTGACAAAGCCACGCGTGATCTCGCTGCTGCTCTTTACGACGCTGGCTGGCATGCTCGTGACGCCGGCCGGATCACCGCCGTTCTACCTGATCCTGTGGACGCTATTGGCCGGGTATCTGATGGCCGGCGGCGCCAATGCCGTCAACATGGCCTATGACGTGGACATCGACAGCATGATGGGGCGCACCAAATTGCGCCCGGTGCCCAGCGGGCGGATGTCGTCCCGCCGCGCGTTCGTGTTTGGCGTCGTGCTGGCTGTGATCGCGTTCACCATTCTGGTGCTGTTCGTCAACATCCTGGCGGCGGTGCTCTCACTGGTTGGGTTCTTCTACTACACGGTGGTTTACACGCGCTGGCTGAAGCGCACGACGTGGCAGAACATCGTCATCGGCGGCGGCGCGGGCGCGATTCCTCCCTTGGTGGGATGGGCGGCCGCGTATGGACAACTAACTTGGCCGTCTTTGTTTCTGTTCATGATCGTCTTCTTCTGGACGCCGCCTCATTTCTGGGCGCTGGCGTTGCTCAAGCGCAAGGACTACGCGACGGCCAGTGTTCCAATGTTGCCAGTGATTGCAGGCCCTGTTGAGACGGCTCGCCAGATGCTGTTGTACTCGCTGGGGATGGTTGCCCTGACAGTGGTGCTTGTGCCATTGCAGGTCATGGGGTGGATCTACCTCGTGGGGGCGGTTGCGCTGGGTGGAATTTTCCTGTGGCGCGCGTGGCAACTGAACCGCGAGCAGACATCGCAGACTGCCCTCAGCCTGTATAAGTATTCGTTGCTGTACCTGGCGCTGTTGTTTGCAGCCATGGTCGTTGACCGGTTGATACTCCGCGTCTGAGAATAGAGGAAAAGATGATTCCAAAGTCAATGGAAAATCGCGCCCGCATGCTCGTTCTGGTGTGCCTGGGCGTGGTTGCGCTCGGATCGATTATCGGTCTGGTGTGGATGACCTTGTACGCAGTGAAATAAGCCTGATGCGCGGCGACGCCGCTGGCGTCTCACGCATATGGATTTTAGCGACACTGAAGGGTATTGAGAAGAAATGGAAGAAAAGAAGAATAACGAAGCAGCGCCGGAAGCAGTGCGCGAGGAAGAGGAACATATTCACCTTCCATCGCCGAGCTGGGCGCCAATCATTCTTGCGGCCGGCATGAGTGGCACTGTGTTTGGCATCGTCCTGACGCCGGTGCTGCTCGTCATCGGTGTTGTCGTGACAGTGATCGGCCTCGGGATGTGGATCATGGATGAAATACGCAATGCCTCAACTGCGGACGCACAGGGCGATGGTCAGGCGCAACACACCGCATGAGCGCACTCTCGACACGGCAAGGCAGGGACATGACAAACAGTAAGCCGAATACCGGATTAATCGGCGCCGCTGTTTTCATTGTCTCCGAGTCGATGTTCTTCATTGGACTGTTCCTGGCGTATTTCTTTTTGCGTGGCGATACGACCATACAGATACCCTCGGACCAACCCGTTCATCCATCGCTGGCGCTGCCGTTGATCAACACCCTGATCCTGGCTGTAAGCGTCGGCGCGATGGCTTATGCGGAGCGCGGAATTGCGGCAAATAAGCAGCGCAACCTGGTGATCGGGGTGACCGTCGCCGCTGTCCTGGGGCTGGTGTTTATGCTGGTGCAGACGGTCGAGTTCAGCCGATTTATCTCGGTCGGGTTTTCGCCGAGTAGCAGCGCTTTTGGCTCCACGTTCTTCGCATTGCTGATCTTCCACGTGCTGCGCGTTTTTGCCGGCGTCCTCTTCATGGTAATCGTGCTGGTGCGCGCGTTGATGGGTCAGTTTACGCAGCAGCGTCGCGCGGCGGTGCAGGCCTGCACGTTGTACTGGTGCTTTATCGCAGCCGTGTGGGTGGTAGTGTTCCTGGTGCTTTACACCAGTTGAGCCCACATGGGGCCGCGCTTCGCGTTACGCTGGACTGCGATCGCGCTGGCCTGTTTTCTGCCGGCGCTGGCGATTGGCTTTCTTCTGCATAATCTGGCGATACAGCAACCGCAACCGCGGCCGCGCGTATCCATCGACTTGCTGATGGCCGCGGCCGAGATGCCGCTCGATGCTGCCGGCGGCGGCATGCAGATCATCAGCGGCACTACGGTGACGTTTAAGCTCCAGCCTTATCCGCCAGTGTCGTTCGTGACATCGACCGTGACGCTGATGGCGGTTGCGCCGGATGGCAAGCCTGCGACAGCGGCGTCTCCCGTGTTGTATGTCACAAGACCGGGCGAGGCTGGTGAACGCCAATTCCTCCTCGAATCACCCAGTGGCGGAGCCTATTTTGCTTCGGGTGTTTTCTTTCCTTCCTCAGGAACGTGGCGACTGCGCATTGATGTCAACGTCGGTGATGATGTCCCTGCGATGATGCTGCTGACCCTTAACGCCAAATAGTAAGTTCGTGGTTAAATCACCATGTCAAACGCGCGTTCAGGACGTGGTTCACATGGACATGTATACAGATTCAAAACCTTACACCCGCTGGTGGTGGTTCGCAGGCGAGATTCGCGACGACGACATTCGCGATCAACTCGACTGGGTGAAGCAGAATGGCTTCGGCGGCGTCGAGTTCGCATGGGTCTATCCGCAGCCCGACGCCAAACCTGGCCCCGGCTGGTTGAGCGCTGAATGGTCTGACCGCGTGGCCTATGCCAAGCAATATGCCGATGCGATCGGGCTGGGCTGCGATTTCACATTTGGCACGTCATGGCCGTTTGGCGGCCCGACGGTGACCGCTGCGGATGCCAGCCGCGACTTCAATGGGCTATCGCCGCAGCGGCTGGAGAAGTCGTGGGAGTGGCCTATCGAAGGCAATCTAGTCAACCACCTGGATCGGGAAGCGTTGGCGCGGTATGCACAGACGATGGGCGCGGGGCTGGCCGGCGGTTTACGCGGTTCGCCCTCTGCGTTGTTCTGTGACTCATGGGAAATCCTGACCGAACAACTATGGACGGCTGGGTTCGGCGACGCTTTCAGGGCGCGCTTCGGTTATGACATTGAGCCGTTCATGCCTGAGTTGTGCCAGCATCCTGATGTGCGCTATGACTATCGCAAGCTCATCTCTGACACCGTGCTGCGCGAGTTTTACGAGCCATATGCGTTGATTTGTCGCCAGTTGGGCGGCTTCTCGCGGGTGCAATGCCACGGCGCGCCGACCGACCTGCTGGCAGCCTATGCAGCCGTCGATGTGCCGGAGTCCGAGGCTATTCTCTTCGATCCGGAGTTCTCCAACATTGCGGCGTCCGCGGCGGCGTTGACCGGCAAACCGATTGTGTCCGCCGAAACGTTCACCTGCATGTACGGCTGGGTTGCCAAACCCGGCCCTGGTCAACACCAGGGCGAGGAACAGATTGCCGATCTGAAGATGCTGGCGGATGCCATGTTCGCAAACGGCGTCAATCAGATCGTCTGGCATGGCATGCCGTATAACCCGCGCGGCGGGAGCAATCGCTTTTATGCCACGACCCACGTCGGCCCGGAAAGCTCGTTCGCCGGCCAGCTTCCGGCGTTCAACGCCTACATGAGTCGCGTCAGCGCCGCGATGCGGCAGGGTGAGACGTGCTCCGATATTGCGGTATATCTGCCGATAGAGGACGCGCGGATGCAGCATGAGCTGCCCGAGGCGCTGCGCAAACCGAGCGCGCTGTATCACTGGGAGATGCATTACACCCGCTTCCCCGATGGACTGAAGGGCGCCAGGCCGTTGTGGATATCGACCCCATTCCTGAAGACGATGATTTACCGGGGTGGCTGGCTGATGTGCGGCGCGCAAGCGTTTAAGGCGATCTACGTCGACGTGGATTGGCTGGACAGCGACGCGTTGAGTGAACTGCTGCGGCTGGCGAAACAAGGCGCGCCGATTTGCCTGAAGCGTCGCCTGCGCGAACCGGGCAGGATGAAGTCAGCGTCTTACGAGGCGGATTACCGGGCACTGGCGTCGATGCGCAATGTGTCGCCGGATCTCGGCGCGGTGATGAGCGGCGCGCAAGGCGCGCGCCTTGTGCGTGGATTGGATATACCGGACTTCTGGTGCCGGAAGAATGGCGACGAGTATACGTTCTTCTTTGCGCATCCACACGCGCGCGGGTTGCGATATCCGCTGGCGTATGGACAGTCGCATCACGAGCAGGCGATGCAGCGCGACGTGGAGATCAGCATCCCTGGCCGGCGCGTCGCAGTGACATTGCACTTTGCCCCGCACCAGTCGCTGTTGTTGCGCGTGACGGCTGAAGGCGCAGTCGAGTTCCTCGATGCTGTCTTTGAGCCCGCCACGCCGAACTATTAGAGGGAACACGATGAGCAAACGCGAGATTATCAAACAAGTGTTGGAGGGAGTGCGTCCGCCTTATGTGCCGTGGGCGTTTGGATTTACGCAGGAAGCGTATGAGAAGCTGGCTGCGCACTTCGGCACGCATGACCTCGAAGACACGTTTCAGAATCACCTCCTGACCGTGGCGGATACGTATGGTTTCTTCACCGACATCGGACATGACTGTTATCGCGATGTGTTTGGCGTGGTGTGGGACCGCAGCATCGACAAGGACATCGGCAATGTGCGCGGGCAGGTGTTGCCAGAACCAACGTTGCGTGGGTATGCGCTCCCCGACCCGCTTGATCCGATTTTTTACAAGGACATCCCGGCGCTGATCAACCGCTATGGTGACCGGTATCGGGTGTTCAACGTCGGCTTCTCGTTGTACGAGCGCGCGTGGACGTTGCGCGGAATGATTGATCTGATGATAGATTTCATCGACAACCCCGCGTTCGTCCACGAGCTGTTGAACACCATCGCCGACTACAACATCGCGGTGCTGAACGAGGCGTGCAAGTTCGACATCGACGCCATCTACTTCGGCGACGACTGGGGACAGCAGCACGGCCTGCTCATGGGCAAGCGCACCTGGCGCGAGTTCATTTACCCGGTGCTGAAGCGAACGTATGCCGCCGTGCATGCGCAGGGGAAACAGGTGTTTATCCATTCATGCGGCGATGTCGATGAATTATTCGACGACCTGATTGGCATCGGGCTGAACTGTTTTAACCCGTTCCAGCCTGAAGTGATGGATGTGCATGCCCTGTTGAAGCAGTATCACGGCAAGCTGGCGTTCCATGGCGGGTTGTCCACACAACGCACCTTGCCATACGGCTCCGTCGATGACGTGCGCCGCGAGACGAGGCGCTTGATCGAAGCCGGGTCTGATGGCGGATACATCTTTGCCCCGGCGCATGCCGTTGAGGGCGATGTGCCGTTGGAGAATATGCTTGCGTTTATCGAAGAGATGCAGGCGCAACCGGGTTACCGCAATGCGTAGGCAGACCTGTTCTATATCGTGAAGATCACGCGTGAAACAAGCGAGGAATGACATGGAGATATCAGTTGTCTCTCGGCCGTCGACCGAGGGAGCATCGAACCGTTACTACAACACTAACCGCGCCCCACTGCTGGCCAGCCCGCTGGTCAAGCTGCCGCTGGGGCATGTGCAGCCGAAAGGATGGCTGCGTCACCAACTCGACCTGATGGTCGAGGGCATGACCGGGCGCTTGAGCGAGATCAGCCTTTTCCTCGATCCCGAAAACGGCTGGTTTGGCGGCGAGAAGATGGGCTGGGAAGAACAACCCTATTGGCTGCGTGGTTTCTACGATCTTGCAGCGCTTACCCAGGATGCGCGCTTGCTGGCTGAGTCGAAACACTGGATAGAGGCCGTGATCGACAGCCAGGACGCCGATGGTTACTTTGGCGCGCGCTATCACAAACGCATGGAGGGCGTCAACGGGCAGGTCTGCGCGGATCTGTGGCCGCACATGGTGATGCTCGACGCTGTGATCAGCCATTACGAGGCGACGGCTGATCCACGCGTCATCCCATTCCTGACGCGTTTCTTTGCCTATTGCCGCGATCTGCCCGAAGAGCAGTTTCTGCCGGTCATCACGAATGGCGGGCATGAATTCGGCGATTGGCGACCGTGGTGGCAGCGTAGCCGGGCGGGTGATTTTCTGCCGCAGATCTACTGGCTGTACAACCAGACCGGCGCTGCATGGCTGCTCGATCTGGCGGCAAAAGTCTATCAGCGCATCGACCCGGCGCCCGATGAATGGCTCGATCATCACGTCGTGAATTTCACACAGCGCTTCCGTTACTCCGGCAACTTCTATGCGCAGTCAAAGGCGCAGTGGCATCTCGATCAGACCGAGTATTGGTATCATCAGCATCTGATGACGTGGGGGCAGCAACCACGCGGTATTTTTGGCGCCGATGAAAACATCCGCACCGGTTGCGTCGACCCGCGTCAGGGCTTTGAGACGTGCGGCATGACCGAGTTTGCCAAGAGCTTCTATATCCTCGGACGCGTGACAGGCGACACGATCTGGGCCGATCGGACTGAAGATGTCATGCTCAATCACTTCCCAGCCGCCAGCACGCCGGATCTGAAGGGGTTGCACTACCTGACGGCGTCCAACCAGCCCAAGCTGGATGCATCGGAGCAGCATGAGTACCAGAACAAGGGGCGCATGGTGAGTTACTCGCCGCATGACTACCGGTGCTGTCAGCACAACGTGGCGATGGGTTGGCCGTACTATGCTGAGAACCTATGGCAGGCCAGCGCGGACAACGGATTGGCAGCATGGATGTACGCGCCATCGACGGTGACGGCAAAGGTGGGCGCGGATGAAACCGAGGTCACGATCGAAGAGTCCACCCATTATCCGTTCGATGGCGGCGTCACACTGGTGATCGGGCAGGCTGCGACCTTCCCGCTCTATCTGCGCGTGCCGGGGTGGAGCGACCGTTTTAAGGCGCAGGTGAATGGCGAAGAAATCGATCTGAGTGCGTTGGAGGACGATTTGGCGGGATTCTACCTGCGCATCGAACGCGCCTGGGCTGCCGGCGATGTCGTGACACTCGACATGGGCATGCCCATCACGTTGACTGAGTGGCCGCGCACGGGCAGCGTCAGCGTAAACCGTGGGCCGCTCACCTACTCGCTTAAGATTGAGGAGGCGTGGCGGCGTTGCGGCGGCAGCGACCGCTGGCCGGAGTGGGAAGTACTGCCGACGACGCCATGGAACTACGGCTTGATCGTCGACCGCCAGAATCCTGCCGCGTCATTTGAACTCGGTCGGACAGTCGCGCCGGCGGAACAACCGTGGACAGTGGCCGCAGCGCCACTGGAGCTGAAGGCGAAGGGCAGGCGCATCCCGCAATGGGGGTTGCAAAATGAGACCGTTCAGGAATTGCAACAGAGCCCGGTGAAGTCGAAGGAACCGGAGGAAGAGATCACCTTGATCCCGCTCGGTTGCGCCCGTCTGCGCATCGCGTGCTTCCCGACGATTGGCGAAGGCGCGACGGCGTGGGAATGGAAACGATGATGACTGTGGGGTCAAGGCCATAAATCTGCAACACGTAATCGGTACAATTTAGTATGCCATTGATACACGAAAGAACAATACGCGTTCGCTACGGTGAATGCGACGCGCTGGGTCACGTCAATAACTCGCACTATCTGCGCTATATGCAGGAAGCGGCCTTTGACGGCTCCGCCGCTGCCGGTTATGGCGTCGAGCGTTACGCGGCCATGCGCAGGCTGTGGGTGGCGCGCCAGACCGAAATCGAGTACCTGCGCCCGCTGCATTATGGGGATTCGGTTATCGTCAGGACGTGGATTCACGATTTCCGCAAGGTGACGTCGCGCCGTATGTATGAGATGCGCCTGGCCGGAACAAACGAACCTGTCGCCACTGCCTCAACCGAGTGGGCGTTCATCGACAGCGACAGCGGTCGCCCAGCGCTAATCCCGATAGATGCGGTCAGCGCGTACTTCCCTGAGGGCGCGCCGCCGCCTGCGCCAGCGCGTGAACGCTTTCCGCCTCAACCGCCGCCGCCTGAGGGCGTCTACAAGATACGCCGGCGTGTGGCGTGGGTTGAGATCGACTCGGCCGGGTATGTGAATAACCCCGTTTTCCTCACCTACACCGAGGACTGCGGCATGAGCGCGATTGCGCACTTCAAGTGGCCGGTGCAACGCATGATCGCAGAAGGATGCGCCATCGTCGCGCGCAAGAATCAAATCGAGTACCTGCAAACGGCGGTGCTGAACGACGAGATTGAGATTGCCACTTGGGTTTCGAACGTCAGACGCGCCAGCGCCACGCGCCATTACACGATTGCGCGGGTGAGTGATGGCGTCCTGCTGGCGCGCGTGAACACCCTTGGGGTGTGGATGAATCTGAAGACCGGTCTGCCTGTGCGCTTCCCACAGGAGTTGCTGACGGATTTTGCGCCGAATAACGTGTCTTGAATGCCTACACTCATCGACTTCATTAACCGTCCGGTTGTTCCCCAGCCATGGAGCGAGGGCGACAACATCCCCTGGAATGAGCCGGGGTTCAGCGAGCGCATGTTGCGCGAGCACCTGACGCAGGATCATGACGCGGCCAGCCGGCGCACCGCGAAGATCGAACTGCACGTGGCGTGGATTCATGGGGCCGTCCTGGCAGGTCAGCCGACGCGAATACTCGATCTGGGGTGCGGACCAGGACTGTATACGAGCCGGTTGGCGCGACTTGGGCATGTGTGCGCCGGGATCGACTTCTCGCCCGCATCGATTGGTTATGCGGTTGCGCAGGCTGCGCGCGATGGGCTACCATGCGTTTACGTGTGTGACGATATCCGCGCGGCGGTCTTTGGCAGTGGTTATGGTCTGGTGATGTTTATCTACGGTGAGTTCAACGTCTTCAAGCCGGCGGATGCGCGCGCGATACTGATAAGGGCGGCTGAAGCGCTTGCGCCCGGCGGTGTCTTGCTGCTTGAAACAAGCATCTTTGACGGTGTGCGCGCCATCGGCAAAGCTGGGACATTGTGGTATACGTCGCTGGTGGGATTGTTCTCACCTGAACCGCATGTGACTTTCTCAGAGAGCTTCTGGGATGAAGCCACAAGCACGGCGACGACGCGCCACTTTGTGATCGACGGCGTCACGGCGGAAGTGACGCGATACGCAGCCACTTATCAGGCCTATAGTAACGACGCGCTTGCCGGTCTGTTGCGCGGTTGCGGCTTTGATCAAGTGCATTTCTACCCATCACTACACGGCGCGCCCGACGCGTCGCAACCCGATTTCATGGCGATTACCGCGCACAAGGCAGGCGGAAGACCGGCAACGGTTACCGTCATGTAAAGTAAGCAACCACAGGAGATATACGGATGAACAGCAAAGAACGCGTCTTGACTGCTTTTGAACATCGCGAGCCGGATCGTGTGCCGCTCTGGTATGGGGCGTCCGATGCGTTGACGGCGCACCTCATGCGCGACTGCCAGGCGCCTGATGAGGAAGCGCTGATGCAGCGATTGCACATCGATTTCCGCCGCGTGCACGCGCGGTATGTCGGACCGAACTTTGGCATGAAAACCTACTGGGGCGTCGAACGGGGTGGGGCGCACTATGGACAACCGCTGTCGCACCCGCTGGCGGGCGTCGAGACTGCTGAAGAGGTGGAGGCGTATGCGGGCTGGCCGTCGCCCGACTGGTTCGACTTCAGCCATCTGCGTAAGCAATGCGAGCAGTGGCGCGACTATGCCATTATCGGCGGGCCGTGGGTGGTGGTGTTCACTGACGCGACCGAACTCGTTGGCATGTCCGAGTTCTTCATGAAAATGCACACGCATCCCGAAGTGATGCACGCCGTGATGAACAAGGTGAGTGATTTCTACCATGAGATGGCGGTGCGTTTCTTCGAGGCCGCCGGCGACCTGCTCGATATTTTCTTCTTTGGCGACGACATGGGCACCCAGCAGTCAATGATCATCTCGCTCCCGCACTGGCGCGAGTACTGCAAACCGCATATCAGCCGCTTCCTGCAACTGGGCAGTCAAGCCGGGCTGAAGACGATGTTCCATTCGTGTGGCGCGGTTCGCAAGATGATCCCGGATCTGGTCGAGTTAGGGCTGGATGCGCTAAATCCGATCCAGGTGCGCGCCAAAGGCATGGATCTGCGTGAGTTGAAGGCGGAGTTCGGCGCAAAGATAACCTTCCATGGCGGGTTTGACCATCAACAGGTGCTGCCCTTTGGGAGCGTGGAGGATGTCCGCACTGAGGTGCATCGCGTGGTAGACACGATGGCCCCCGGAGGCGGGTACTGTCTGGCGCCGAGCCACGACTTGATGCTCGACGAGTTCCCCGTTGAGAACGTGATCACAATGTATGACGAGACGTTCAGCTATGGACGATATTCTCAAGCTTGATCTGAAACGCAAGTACAGGCATTTGTATAACCCGACGCCGAAAGCCGTGACGCTGATTGAGGCGCCGGCGTTCAACTTCCTGATGGTGGATGGCGCGGGCGACCCGAATACTGCGCCCGAATATGAGGCCGCCGTGAACGCGCTCTATAGCGTGGCCTACACGCTCAAGTTCATGATCAAGAAGAGCGACAAACCCATTGATTACAGCGTCATGGCGCTCGAAGGGCTGTGGTGGAGCGACGACATGTCGTCATTTGTCGTGGCGCGCAAGGACGACTGGAAGTGGACGATGATGATCCTGCAACCTGAGTGTGTCACGCCCGAATGGGTGAATCGCGCGGTCGCCGAAGCAGCGCGCAAGCGCGATCTGGCAGCGCTTCCAAAGTTGCGCTTTGAAGCCTTTCAGGAGGGGCTGTGCGCCCAGATCATGCACATTGGGCCGTATGCGGACGAGGGGCCGACGATTGCGACTGTGCATGCATTCATCAGCGCGAATGGCTACCGTCCTAACGGCAAGCACCACGAGATCTACCTGAGCGACCCGCGCAAGACCGCGCCGGCGCGGATGAAGACGATCATTCGTCAGCCGATTGCATGAGCATTGACCATGAATAGCCGGACACTCCGACGTATCTTCCGCATGACTGATCAGGTCATGATGAGCCTGAGAGATTAGTGATTGGAGATTGGAGATTGAAATAACACCATGAAGGCAATTGTTAATACTGCGGCGCATACGCTGGAGATGTTGGAGTACCCGCTGCCTGAGCCGGGCGTGGGTCAGGTGCGCATACGGACGGGCGCGTGCGGCATCTGCGCCACCGATATCGAGATGATCGATGGCTGGACCCGCACTGGCTATCCCGCGACGCCTGGGCATGAGTGGGCCGGGCAAATCGATGCGGTGGGGGCAGGTGTGGATGCTGCGTTGCTGCGCCGGCGTTGTGTGGCGGAGAATGTGCTGGCTGATGGCGGTGAGGTGGGGTTCGAGCACCCGGGCGGGTACGGGCAGTGCCTGCTGACAGAGGCCGCCAACATACAGGCGCTCCCGGATAACTTCCCGTTCGCCACGGCGGCAATGATCGAACCGCTGGCTGTGTGCGTCCGCGCGATGAACCGGCTCGGACAGGCGTCTTCCTCTGCGCTCGTGTTTGGCGACGGGCCGATCGGTCTATTGATGACGGCTCTGCTGTCACGCGCCGGGGTGCGAGACATCGCCGTGGTGGGCGGGCGCGAGGCGCGCCTGCAGGTGGCGCGCTCGTTTGGCGCGGGGCAGACGTTGAACTATCACAACTTCGATGGCGATATGGCCGCGTCCATCCGTAACCGCACACAACAGGCGTTTCCAATCATCATCGAGGCGACTGGAAATCCAACTGCCTTGCGCGCGGGTATGGATATCGTCGCGCGCGAAGGCAAGTGCCTGATGATCGGCGATTATGGCTTGAGCCACGCGGATTTCTTGTGGAACAGCATCCTGTTGAAGGAGATCACGCTGCTGGGAACCAACGCGAGCGCGGGCGCCTGGCCGGAAGCCGTCAGGCTGGCGGTGAGCGGTGAGATTCCACTGGCGAGACTGGTCACCCACCGCGTCCCCGCGACGCGTTTCATGGATGGCATGGCGATCACGCGCAGCCGCAAAGAGGATGTGATCAAGGTAGTTCTGGATTGGGAATGAACCTTCGAGAGCGTTATCGGATTCTGTATTGGCGCTACCTCGCGCGGGTGGCTGCGCGGAGCGTGCTGGCCGTATTGCTTGTCGCGGTAATGGCGACGCCGATGATCCTGCTCGAAGGCAGCCTGACGTATTCAACCGTTGCGCTGTTGTTCCTTGTGCCAGTGGGGATGGCAGCTATTCTGCTTGGGCTTGCTCCAGGCATCATTGGGGCGATTACGGCCTTCCTGGCGCTTAATTACTTCTTTACCCAACCTCGATTTACCCTGACTGTGGCGCGCACACAGGACCTGCTGGCGCTGGCGGTGTTTCTGGTTGTGGCCGTGTCTATCAGCCAGTTGGTGGGCCGCACCCAGGCCAGCCTCGACGAGGCGCGATCCCGCGAACGCGATGTCATTCACCTATACGAACTGATGTCGACGCTGGCCGGACATCGCAACCAGGACGCGGTGGCGCGCACGGCGACCAGTCGAATCCATGATGTTTTTCGGCCAACCGCGCTCGAAGTTGTAATACAACCGGATTCACGCGCGAAGCCGCAGGTGTTCAGGGCGCCTGAAGGATTCAAAATAGTGGATCAGCCGCCCGATGAGGTCATTGCGTTAATGACGCCGCGCGGGCTGCTGGGTGAGTTGCACCTATGGCATAGCCGCATCCAGACGCCAGCGGAAGAACGCCTGCTGAATACATTCGCGAGCCAGATTGCGCTCGCATTGGAACGAGTGATCCTGGCGCAGACCGAGACGCGCGCCAAGGTGCTTGAGGAAAGCGACCAGCTCAAGTCTGCACTGCTGTCATCGGTATCGCATGAACTCCGCACACCGCTCGCGACGATCAAGGCGGCAGCGACCAGCTTGCGCAGCGGCAACGTGAGTTGGAATTCTGCTGCGCGCGTTGAGTTGATTGTCGCGATTGACGAAGAGTCAGATCACCTGAACCGGCTGGTGGGCAACCTGCTCGATATGTCGCGGATCGAGTCTGGCGCGATGAAGCCACAACGCCAATGGAACATTCTGGCCGATATCCTTGAAGGGACGATCTCGCGCATGCGACATGCGATAGAGCATCATCGCATTGAGGTGGACATCTCGGACGATCTGCCGCTGACGCCGGTTGACCATATGCAGATCGACCAGGTTTTCACCAATCTGATCAGCAATGCGCTCAAGTATGCGCCGCCTGGCACAACCGTGCGGTTCAGCGCGCGGGTGCAGGAGCCCGATTTGCTGCTGGTAGAAGAGTATAACGAGGGCCCGCAAATTCCGGAGGAGCACCTCGACCGCATCTTCGATAAGTTCTATCGCGTCACCGCGGCCGACAGAGTGTCTGGCACCGGCTTGGGTTTGTCCATCTGTAAGGGGATCATTGAGGCGCATGGCGGGCGCATCTGGGCTGTAAACAAACCCAATGGCCTGTCTTTCTTCTTCACGCTGCCGTTGACGTTGGATGGCCGGCATGTGCCACTGCTTCCGGCGGAGACCGAAACTGCAGAGTAATATTGGGGTGAACCGTCATGAGCACACAACCACACATTCTCGTCGTTGACGACGAACCGCAGATATTACGCGCGCTGCGCGCGATACTGACGGAGAAAAACTTTACCGTGACCACGGCCAGCCGAGGCGAAGAGGCGCTGACACTCGCAGCGGCCAATCCCCCGGACGTGATCATTCTTGACCTGGGTCTGCCGGATATTGATGGGTACGAGGTGTGCGCCCAATTGCGCGCGTGGACACAGGCGCCGATTATCGTGCTGTCGGTGCGCGACAGCGAGCGAGACAAGGTAAGAGCGCTCGATAAGGGCGCCGACGATTACCTCACCAAACCTTTTGGAATTGAGGAACTTCTGGCGCGAGTGCGCGTGGCGCTCAAGCATTCAGTGCGGTTACATGGCAGCAAAGAGGTTGTGATCAGCGCGGGCAAGTTAGTGATCGATCTCGCGCGACACGTGGTCACACGAGACGGCCTCGATGTCAAGCTCACTGCGACGGAGTTCAAGTTGCTTGCATACATGGCCAGTAACGCGGGTCGCGTATTGACTCACCAGACGATCTTGAGCAATGTGTGGGGGCCTGCCGAGGTCGATCAGGTCGAGTATCTGAGGGTATATATGCGCCAGTTGCGTAAAAAACTCGAAGATAATCCTCGTGAACCCAAACACCTGATTACCGAACCCGCGGTAGGTTACCGCTTTATTATTGACCCCGGTTTTTAACGATCTCTTTATAGGATTGATCCGCGTCAGCACTGGCGCCTTAATACGCAGGCCTTAAGCTGAAAACTGTAGATGAAACACATCGACTACAGCAATCGGCACAATTATGGCGCAGCGTAAGGGCATTGAATACAACGTTGGAGCACCTGATCTTCTGTCCGTGGGGACGCGCACAGTTTGACGATTTGAAAAACGCAAAACATCCACGACTATGGATGTTTTATGTTTCTCACTATGTGTCACGTTGCATTCCTTATTTCTTTTTTTATCTCACTGTGATAAGGTTATACAATTAATTGATGTAATATTTGGGATGACGCATGTCATTTCCTCGACCATGCTGTCGGCACGAGTCTGCCGACGGCTTTACTTTGAACCATGAGCGAAAAATCACAATCAGCGCCACAGAGTGCTGCTTCTGCAAAACAAGCGCGGATCATTGAATCCTCGACCAGTCATCTACGCGTCGAATACGAACGCCTACATCAGCTACTTGATGCACAGCCAGTATTGACGCAGCGTTTTCTTGAGGGTCAGGCGCGCGCGCTGGCGGATGCTCTCATCCAGAAACAACCGCAGGTGCGCTTTACGCTGCCCGATACCGTCGTCGTGGAGAAGGGCACAGCGGCGGTGCGTGTTCCGACTGAGAGCCGCGAGCAACTGGCTGGCGGTCTGATAGACCGATTGACACGCTCGGATATCGGGCTTGCGTTGCGCCAGCGCCTGTCCGAGCTCGATCAGTCCAGTAACAAAGCCATTTGCGCAGCGGCAGGGTTGATACGCCATATTACCGCGATGTACATGGTGCACAGCATGCTGCCGTCTGGCCGGTCGGTGATGTATGTCCCCGATGAGGGTGAGGAAATCCCGACGATACCTGTCGGAAAGCAGTCCGAAACTCAATCAGCGATTACGGCGGCATCCGATGCGATTGCGGAAGAGGGGCAGTCGGAAGGCAACCGCGGCGAACTGCTTGTGCCGTTCGTTCCTGCGGCGCGCCGGTTCTACTTGCCACAGTGGGTAGCCTTTGACGATGACAGTCATCTGTTAGTGAACTCCACCAGTGAAGCCGAGGCGCAGATTGCCTCGATGCAACGCTTCCTGGGAGTGCTGCATGCGGCGGTCTCGCTGGCGCCCTATGTGGTGGCAGATGAGGAATATCAAGCCAAACGTTATGGCATGCTCGGGCAGTTAGTCAATCAGGGCCGCGCACTGGCGCGTTACGAAACTGCCGAAATCATTGAGACCATCAGACAACGCGCAACCTCACAGGACCTGAATCGTGGATTGAGCTTGAGCCTGCCGTTTTTTGACGACCAGGTGCTTCGCATGAAGATACACAATTTTGAGGTTATTCCTGCGGG
>CAIXPS010000089.1 GCA_903921365.1 uncultured bacterium
AGGCGCGGGTAATGAATGTGGCTGATATGCGGCAGCAGGTGATGCTCGATCTGGTAGTTCAACCCGCCGATGTACAGGTTCAGCAGCTTGTTGTTCGGAGCAAAGTCCGCCGTCGTTTCTACCTGATGGATCGCCCACTCATTTTCGATGTGCAGCGGATCGCCGACTGGTTCGGGGAATGTGGATACTCGCTGAACATGCGCCAACTGGAATATAACGCCCAGAGTGAGCCCAACCGTGAAGAGCACCAGCATAAATCCGAGTAACACTTGCCACCACGGGAAAACCAGCAATGGCAGCACGATCATGACGCTGAAGAAAAACGCCTTGCCCAGCCAGAACACCACCTTGTCCCCACCATTCATGCGCGGATACACATGGTTCGCGTCTGACTTGCCAGCGAAAATCATCGCGAAGTCGCGCATGATGAAATCGAAACCGATCATGCTGTACACAATTGGAAAGTACAGGGATTGCAGGCGGTGTAATGGCTTCCACTTGTCATGCGGCGACAAGCGCATAAAGCCATACGCCTGAATGTCGTCGTCAAGACCCGCGATATTGGTGTAGGTGTGATGCCACACATTGTGCTTGGTGCGCCAGCGAAACCCGCTGATGCCAAGAAATTCAGCGCTGAGACACAGGAGTTTGTTGATACGTGGGTTGCTCGAATAGCTTCCATGGTTCGCGTCATGCATCACGTTAAAGCCTATCGCGCCTATTGCAAGCGCCCACACGATGCACAACACAGCATTCACCAGTGGTGGAAATCCACCAAGCATGATGAGTAGATAAGCGACCAGCCACCAGGCCATTACGACGCCGGTCTTCAGGTACATCGCCGGTAAGTCCCGCGCGCGCAACTCGTGTTCGCGCATATAAGCGTCGACGCGCTCGGTCAGGATCTTGCGGAAACCTAAGTGTTGGGTGAACGGCAGTGAACGAACGGGGAGGGATTCAGTTACAGACAATTCGACAACTTCCTTGTAACAAACTAGCAAACTCAATACCACTCCGATAATACCACTCAATACTGAGAATTTCCGTAGCGGCAAAGTCGTTTTGGCAAACCATGCTTCCGGCATTACAATAAGTGTGCATTTATTTCGCGCGCAGACTTTTCACAAGGTGTGACATGTTAGAGCAAATCGATCTCGAGCAGTCGCTCAGCAAGTCTGAGTACAAGCGCCTGATGCCCGAACTGGAAAGCCGCCTTTTTGACTTGGAACACAGCATGTTCGAGGCCAAAATTCCATCCATGATTGTCTTTGAAGGATGGGCGGCCGCCGGTAAAGGCAGCACTATCAGCGTCATTGCCAGGCGCCTCGATCCACGCGGTTTTCGCGTCGTCCCGATTACGCCGCCGCGCACTTACGAGACGGGGTATCCGTGGCTGTGGCGTTTCTGGCAGGCGATCCCCGCCTGCGGCCAGATGGTGGTCTACGACACCTCCTGGTATCGTCGCGTGCTGGTGGATCATCTGAAGAAGCGCATCACCAAACAAGATTGGCAGAACGCCTACCAGGATATCGTCGAGTTTGAGCAGCAACTCTCGGCCGACGGCACTGTCATTCTCAAGTTCTGGTTGCACATCAGCAAGAAGGAGCAGTCGAAACGATTCAAGGCACTGCTGAAGGATGAGCTTACGGCATGGCAGGTCAGCGATGAAGATGCAATCGAGCACAAGTCGTATGACACGATGCTGGTCGCAGTCGAAGAGATGCTGGCGCGCACCGATGCCGCGCACGCGCCGTGGGTCATTGTCGAAGCGACCGACCGCTACTTTACCCGCATCAAAGTCATGCAATCCATTATTCACGCTTTTGAAGCGCGCCTGGAAGCCGGTAAACTCGGCCTGCCCCCGCCTGCCGCGCCAGTGGTTCAGACCGAACCCGTCGCGGCGACTGTAGAACCTGACTCGAAAGCTGCTGCTGCACGCAAGGAGAAGCGCCATGCTCGAAAAAGTGGACCTGACACTAAAGCTTGAACCGGACGATTACGAGCGCAAGATAGTGCGCTTGCAGAACACGCTGCACCTGCTCGGTTTTCAGGTGTACAACCAGAAGCGACCGGTGGTGGTGGTATTTGAGGGCTGGGATGCGGCCGGAAAGGGCGGCGCAATCAAGCGCCTGACCGAGCGCATCGACCCGCGCGGGTTTGTCGTCTGGCCAATCGCCGCCCCCCAGGGTGATGACAAAGTGCGTCATTATCTCTATCGTTTCTGGCGTCGACTGCCCGAAGCAGGCAAGATCGCTATCTTCGACCGGTCGTGGTATGGCCGGGTGATGGTCGAACGAGTTGAGGGTTTCTGCAGCAAAGACGCCTGGCTGCGCGCCTATAGCGAGATCAATCAGTTTGAGCGTCATCTGGTCGATTTCGGCACGATCGTCCTCAAATTCTGGGTGCACATCAGCCAGGACGAGCAACTGCGCCGCTTCAAAGAGCGCGAGTCAATCGGCTACAAGTCGTGGAAACTGACCGATGAGGACTGGCGCAACCGTGGCAAGTGGGAAGACTACGAGCGCGCGGTTGAAGACATGTTGCTGAAAACCAGCACACTGCGCGCGCCGTGGACGGTTATCGAGGGAAATGACAAGCTGTACGGGCGCGTCAAGATATTGAAGACCGTCGTCGACAAGCTCTCGCGCGAACTGGCCGCTTGACGTGCATCCAGTCACATCCGAGGCATGACCGCAGCCACTGGCGACGTTCGGGCGCATTCTCTATCATCATCGCCATTAGCGAGATGATATGAAAAGAACAGTTACAACAGTTGGCGATGTTTCTGATGCGATGGGTTCAAAGATCAACCGTCGGCGTATGTTGATCGGTCTGGTAGGGATGGCCGGTATCGGCGTATTTGGCGTGGCGGCTTGCGCAGTGGGTCAGCCAGCACAACCGCCCGCCGACGCAAATCCCGCCGCTGGCGGCGCGGGTGGCAATGGCGGGCAGGGCGGCAACGGCGGTCAAGGTCGCGGCGGTTTCCGTCTTACACCAGCGCCTGAATTGCCCACGACCCAGGCGGATGTGACGGGTTTGTACCTGCGCCGCCAGGATGTCATTCTGTTCGTCGGCACAGGCGGATTCAACGGTCAAACTAATGGGACGCGCCAAGCGCCGAACGGCACTCGCCAGGCGCCAAGTGGCACGCGTCAGGCCCCCGACCCCAATGCAACTCGTCCCCCATACACAGGGACGGAGACGCAAGTCGTTACAAATGCGAGCACCAAGTTATACAAAGATGTCACCCAGATGAATCCACAAGCGGGGCAAAACGCGCAGGGGATGCAGGAGAAAGTGCAACTGGTCGATACGCTCGACAACCTGCTGGGCGCCGATGCAGCCAATGGCACGCTTACGGCCTGGGGAGACAAGAACGGCGAGCAACTGGTAGCCAAGGTGGTGGTCTTCCGCCCGCGCCAGCTACGACCGACAGCGACCCAATAAGGCGCAGAAATCACCAGGTTTCAATTCAGGCGATTCGGCAGGCTGTTCGAATCGCCTGAAGGCGTTATACTCACGTCAAGTTTAGCCTCCAGCATATATGCTATTTAAAATTCGATGCGCGCTGTACTGATATGAACCATATTCGAAAGCTACTCGTCTATGTCAGACCGTATTGGAAAGAAGCTGTTGTTGCTCTAATTCTGCTGTCTTCACTTGTGGTGTTTGATCTCTCCATCCCGCGATTGATTCAACGGATCATCGACCAGGGCATCAACCAGAATAACCAGGGTGTTGTCCTCCAGACCGCCGCCATCATGATACTGATTTCGGTGCTCAGCACGATCATCGCCATCGGCAACAATATCTACTCTATTCGCGCCGGCGAAGGCACGGCCCGCGATCTGCGCGAGGCGTTGTTCCTGAAGATTCAATCATTCTCGTTTGGCAACCTCGATCAGCAGCGCACCGGCCAGTTAATGGTGCGATTAACCAGCGATGTTGCGGCGATCAAGAACCTGACTCAGATATCTTTGCGCATTGGCACGCGCGCCCCACTGCTCATGGTTGGCAGCCTGATCCTGATGATCAGCACCAGCGCCCCCCTCGCGTTCACAATGCTTCCCCTGCTGGCGGTGACTTCCATCATCATGGTCTTTTTTATCACGCGCATGGAACCATTGTTCATCACAGTACAGCAGAAACTCGACCGCCTGAACACCGTTCTACAGGAAAATATATCCGGCGTGCGACTGGTGAAATCATTTGTGCGCGCCGACCACGAGGCAGAACGCTTTGAAGTCGCCAACGAGGACCTGACGGCGCGTTCTATCAAAGTGATGCAATTCATGTCATCGATGGGACCGGCGTTGACGATGTGCGTCAATATCGGCGTGGTGATCGTGATCTACGCAGGCGGCTTGCAAGTAGCGCAAGGTAGCATGTCAGTTGGACAAATCGTCGCCTTCTCAAACTACCTGCTTACGACCATGTCGCCTTTAATCATGATGACGATGCTGGCGAACACATGGGCGGCGGGGATTGCCTCGGCCAAACGCATGAATGAAATTCTCGATACGACGCCCCAGGTTCTCGACCAGACAGACGCCCAGTTGCTGCCCGCCAAAACCCTGGGACGCGTGGTGTTTGAGAACGTATCGTTTCACTACATAGGCAACAGTCACGAGCAGGTTCTGGCTGACATCAACTTGACAGCGGAGCCCGGGCAGACAGTGGCGATCCTCGGCGCTACGGGCGCAGGCAAGTCGACTTTGGTGAATCTCATCCCGCGCTTTTATGACGCCACATCGGGACGCGTTCTGTTTGACGGAATTGACGTGCGATTGTTGAAACAGGATTCATTGCTGGCGCAGATCGGCATCGTGCCGCAGGAGTCAATCCTGTTCAGCGGAACCGTTCGTGAAAATATCTGCTATGGCAAGCCTGATGCCACAGACGAGGAAGTCATCGCTGCAGCCATGGCGGCGCAGGCGCACGATTTCATCATGAAAATGCCAAAGCAGTACGGGACGCATGTCGAACAACGCGGCGCGAACTTTTCGGGCGGGCAGAAACAGCGCATGGCGATCGCGCGCGCATTACTGATGCGCCCGCGCATCCTCATTCTGGATGACAGCACAAGCTCAGTGGATGTCGAGACTGAAACGAAAATCCAGGACGCGCTGGACGCGTTGATGCAGCACAGCACGAGTTTCGTTGTGGCGCAACGCATCAGCACGGTGCTGAAAGCCGATAAGATTGTCGTCATCGACAAAGGGCGCATCGTCGCAGAGGGCACCCATCGCGAGTTGATGCAGTCCAGCCTGATTTATCGCGAAATTTATGATTCGCAACTCGGCGCCGGGCCACGGCTGGAGGCCGGCATCCAAGCGGCGCCGTTGCCACAACTCGAAACTAAACCGGCGTCCCGCCCGGCGGAGGTGCGCGCATGACCATGCAGCAAAGTCGAGAATCGACCGCGTCAGTGCGCGCCGCGATGGGTCGCGGCCCCATGAATACGCGCTTCGAGAAAGCCAAAGACCCGCGCAGCACGCTCAATCGCCTAATGGGCTATTTTTCGCGCTACAAGGTGCTGCTCGGTTTCATCATCGCACTTGTCGTTGCATACACACTGCTCGGTTTGGCGGGGCCATACCTGATGGGACAGGCCATTGACAAGTTCATCTCACATAAGCTGATCGATGGGCTGGTTCCGATTGCTGTTGCCATGTTGGCGGTGTTTTTATTCAATAACTTGTTTCAGTCGGTGGCGAACTGGCTGATGGCTGGTCTCTCGCAAAAGGCGCTGAAACGAGTGCGCGAGGATTTGTTCGGCCATATACAAACCCTGCCGCTCAGTTTCTTTGATCGCCGATCAGCGGGTGAGTTGATGAGTCGCTTGACCAACGATATTGATGCAGTGAATCAGGCGGTGTCGCAAAACGTGACATCGTTGATTGCCAGCGTCCTTTCGATGCTCGGCATCATCATTGCCATGTTCGTGCTCGATCGTTGGCTGGCGCTCGCGTCGCTGCTCGTTCTGCCCATCATGTTCTGGTTCACGCAGTTCGTAGCCAAATACACCCGCAAGGGATTCCAGGGGTTGCAGAAACACCTCGGCGCGCTGAACGGCGTGATGGAAGAGGCGATCAGCGGGCAAAAGGTCGTCAAAGCGTTCCGGCGCAATGAGTCGGTGATCGAGGCGTTTCGCGCAAGCAACCAGGAAGTGTACAAAGCGGGCGTGTACGCTAACACCTACGCCCTGCTGCTCATGCCGTTGACTAATGTGCTGGGCAACTTCTTCGTCATCGTGCTGGCCGGCCTGGGCGGTTGGCTGGCATTGCAGGGGCTGGTCAGCGTTGGGATCATTGCCACGTTCATCAATTACGGGCAAAACTTCATCAACCCACTACGGCAGATTGCCAACCTGTACAACACCATTCAGGCAGCGTTAGCGGGCGCCGAGCGCGTGTTCGAGATTCTCGATGTCGCATCTGAAGTGCAGGATCCTATAGGAGCTCTCCCACTGGAGACGCTAAAGGGCGACGTCAGTTTCGATCACGTTCAGTTCGAATACAACCCCGGAAAGCCGATCATCAAAAGCATGTCGCTGCACGCCAATGCCGGCGATATGATCGCACTCGTCGGCCCCACCGGCGCGGGCAAGACGACGATCATCAACCTGCTGACGCGCTTCTACGAAATTAACAGCGGCAGCATCATGATCGACGGCAACGATATCCGCGAGATAAAGAAGGGCGACCTGCGCCGCCGGCTTGGGCTGGTGCTGCAAGACACCTATCTATTCTCGAACACCGTCATGGAGAACATCCGTTACGGGCGGCTGGACGCCACTGACGAGGAAGTGATAAAGGCGGCCGAGATGGCCGACGCCGATCACTTCATCCTCCAGTTGCCGGAGGGTTACCAGACGATGCTCTCGGAGCGCGCCAGCAACCTGAGCCAGGGACAGCGCCAGTTGCTCTCGATCGCGCGCGCCATCCTGGCCAACCCGGCCATCCTGATCCTCGACGAGGCGACGAGCAGCGTGGACACCCGCACCGAAGCGCGCATCCAGAAATCGCTGCTGCGCCTGATGGAGGGGCGCACCAGCTTCGTCATCGCCCACCGCCTCAGCACCATCCGCGACGCGGACAACGTGATCGTCATCAATAACGGCGAAATCGTCGAGCAAGGCTCGCACGACCAGTTGCTCGCGCAACACGGCTTCTACCAGCACCTGTATATCAGCCAGTTCAAGGGACAGGAAATCTGACGCCGCATCACACCAGCCGCTTGCACAACCGCGTAATTTGTTCGTCCGTCAGCCCGACTGCGCGCATATAACCCTGAACGCTGCCGTAGCGCCGGTTCAGGTGGTTCAGCGTGCCAAGGGCGTACTCCGGCCGGCAACTGTAACCGTCCTCGACGCGCGCTTTCTGCGCGGGGTCATCGGTCATGTTGATGTACTGAATGGCTTCCTCGCGCAGATAGACGGCGCTGAGCGCATAGTCCTGCGCCACGATCTCATCTGGCACACCGGCGTTCGTGAGCAGCAACATGCTGATCACACCGGTGCGATCTTTGCCGACAGCGCAGTGATACAGCACACCGCCAGCCGGCGCATCGGCGATAAGCCCAAGCACATGTCCAATTTGAGATTGACGCAGGTCGAGGAATGAGCCATACCAGTAACTGTCCCCGAAAACGGCGCCATGTTCAATGAATCGCTCCCACGATTCTCCAAGTAATGAATGCGCAATATACCGGCTGCCGTGATTGGTGGATTCGAACGCGCTGGGATGGCGTTCAACTTCATCCGCAAAGCGCAGATCGATGATCGTGCGCACACCATAATCTAATACAGCCTGCACCCCGGCGGGTGTGAGTCGCGAAGTGCTGTCAGCGCGCACCAGTGCGCCCCAGCGGGTGGTTGCGCCGCCAGTTGTTGTGTAACCGCCCAGGTCGCGCGCATTGACCGTGGCGGGGAAATCTAGTTTTCTCTCCATGATTCCTTACTGTTTGGGTGGATTCTTCTCGATCCAGCGAATGAGAGCAAAGTTAGCGATGCCAATGAGAACCATTGCGACAATGAAAGCGGGATAGGCGATGCGCCAGTTATCAGGCCCGGTCATCATCGACCATTCGGACATACCTCCGATCCCGGCGAGCAACGTGAGCGGCATGAAGATTGTCGTGATGATCGTCAGCCGTCGCACGGACAGGTTGGTGTCGTTCGAAGCTTTGGTCATCTGATTGTTCAACAAGGTCAGATACATCTCCCTCAAACTGGTGACGATATCGCGATAGCTTTCGGACAGTTCAAAGAAGCGCGCCAGGTGGTCGTAAATATCGCGGAAATGATAAATTGATGGTTCCGGGATATACGGGCAGTCGCGCCGGCATATTTTAAGCAGGATTTCTCGTTCGTGAAACAGCGTTTTGCGAACGGTCAGCAGGTTGCTTCGCATGTCCATGAGCACTTCCGGCTTGGACTTCGCCACATCCGCCATCATGATCTCTTCGACGGCATCCAGTTCGTCGCCAAGCGCCTCAACTGCGTCAAACTTGCGATCCACCAGATAGTCCATGATCACATGCAGCAGAAAGGCGGGGCCTTTCCTGACGCTGTCGATGTGCTGGCGGGCAATGCGCTCTATATCGCCTAATGGCTCACGCTCAGGGCCGTTGTGCCCGCTGACCGAGATCAGAAAATCCGAGCCGATGAACAGGTTTACCTCATCAACGCGCAACTCGGTGTTTGCGTAACTGAGCGCGTTAAAAACGATGAACGAGTTGCGCTCATAGTCTTCGATCTTGGGAATCTCGTCTTCATCAATACAATCCTCGATCGATAAGGGATGCAGCCCGAAAGATTCAGGCAGCTCCTCAATATCCTGCCGGGTGGGCTGGTGGTAATCCAGCCACAGGTAGGCGTCGTCGCGCGCAGCGCTCAGCGCAGCCGAGACGGTGTCAACGCGATTCATCGCGCCATCCGGCGTAATAGTGTAAATTCTTCTGATTGACAAGGCAAAATCCTCTGTGGTTCTAGCGTATCACAGGTGAATATGCCCTGTATTGCGCATAGTTGACAATCCGCGCCGCAACGTCTATATTGCAGCCTCCGCTGTAAACAGCCTGTTTTTCGGACATCTGTATCGAGGCACACGGTGACAACACCAGAAGACCAAACATCTGATCAGAACTTAAATGTGAAGCGCGATCCATACGCAGCACTGCGCTACAAGGATTTCCGCCTGCTGCTGGTGGGCAGGCTGGTGATGGCGCTGGGCGAACAGATGCTGTCGTTTGCCATCGGCTGGGAACTCTGGCTGCGCACACACGACGCCCTGGCACTGGGGCTGGTCGGGTTGGCGCAGGTCACACCGGTTATCGTTTTCTCGCTTCTCGCCGGGCATGTGGCCGACCAGTACGACCGCAAGCGCATCGTCGTGATTGCTCAGATGGTGCAGGTGCTTTCGGTGCTGGGGTTGGCTACTTTGTCATTTACAGAGGGCCCTATCCCGCTGATTTACTTATGTCTGTTCGGCATCGGGCTGTCGCGCGCGTTCAGCGGGCCGGCGACATCAACCCTGCTTCCGCAAACCGTGCCGCCCGCAATCTTCACGAGCGCGGCCACATGGAGCAGCAGCGCATGGCAACTGGCGTCAATTGCCGGCCCCGCCATCGCCGGCGCACTCGTCGCCCTGTTGCACAATGTCACGCTGAATTACGTTCTCAACGCAGTCGCCGGGGTGACTTTTCTGGTGATGGTGCTATCGATGAAGGGACGTCCGCTGGCGTTGTCGCGCAAGGCCGCGACGATGGAGTCGCTGAAGGAAGGCATCCATTTTATCCGCAGCACCAAGATCATCCTGTCCGCAATCACGCTCGACATGTTCGCCGTGCTATTCGGCGGCGCGGTCGCATTGTTGCCCATCTATGCCACCGACATCCTGAAAGTCGGGCCTGAGGGACTGGGCTTGATGCGCGCTGCGCCGTCGGTGGGCGCATTGCTCATGGCGGTGGCGCTGGCGCACCTGCCGCCGTTCCGGCGCGCCGGCCTGACCCTCCTGATCGCAGTTTGCGGATTTGGCATCGCGACAATCGTGTTCGGCCTGTCCACCACATTCTGGTTGTCGCTGTTGATGCTAAGCGCGCTGGGCGCGCTCGACAACATCAGCGTCGTGATCCGCAGCACACTGATGTTGACATGGACGCCCGACGAGATGCGCGGGCGCACATCGGCCGTCAACAGCATCTTCATCAGCGCCTCAAACGAATTAGGCGGGTTTGAGTCCGGGCTGACGGCGTCGCTGTTTGGCCCTATCATCTCAGTAGTCGGCGGCGGCATAGGCACGATCATCGTCGTGCTGGCTGTGGCGAAGATCTGGCCGGAGATACGCCGTTTGCGCACGCTCGATGTGCCTGAGCGCGCCTAGGCGCGCCTGAGCGCGTCTGGCGCCAGTCATACATATTCCGCCATTCGACTGATGCGGGTTTGGCATGGTTGTTGTACTCTTGGAATCTGCAGGAGAACGATCAACCATGACCCAGACATCCATAAAAACAATCGACGCATTTCTTCAACAGCATCGCATCGCCTTTATCGGCGTCTCGCGCGACCCGAAAGACTTCAGCCGCGCCTTGATGAGCGAGTTTGTGAAGCGCGGTTATGAGGTAGTGCCGGTGAATCCCAACGCGCCAGAGATCGACGGGAAAGCGTGCTACAAAAGCGTGCAGGATATCCAACCGCCGGTCGACGCCGCGTTACTGACTACGACACCACAAGTCACCGAGCAGGTGATTCGCGATTGTGCGCAGGCCGGCGTCAAATACGTCTGGATGCAGCGCGGCGAAGGAATCGGTTCCGTAAGCCAGACAGCGGTTTCCTTTGGCGAGTCGGCAGGCATGCAGATTGTGCCGGGGCAGTGCCCGTTCATGTTCTTTCCCAACACGCCTTTCTTCCACCGCATCCATAAGTTCGTCAAGAAAGTGAGTGGCACGTTGCCGGAATGATGCAAAACGACTTAGTAAAATGAGCGTATAATAAGAAACTAATTAGAAAGTGCATAGATAGTGGAGGAAAGCCGATGAACCGTGATCATCAAGGGTTCGCCAGTCGATTTGCAGTCGTATTATTTGTGGCGTCGATTCTTGCAATCAGTGCGCCCCTGTCAGCGTTTGCGAGCGCGCTCGCGAAACCCGCGGATGCCCCGTATAGGTGCTTGCAGTACACCGTCCGCAGCGGGGACAACCTGTCCCGGTTGGCGGTGCGTTTTGGCACGACCATCAGTTCGATTCAGCGCGCCAATGGTCTATCTGGCACTAAAATTCTGATCGGCCAGCGGTTGTGCATCCCGAATTCAATTCCGCTGTCGCCTTGCAGATATGCATGGGATTGTCTGCCGCCCCCCCCGCCACCCCCGCCGCCGCCAGTTACTTGCCCATATGGCTGGACATGCATCCCGCCTGTCGTCACTCCCCCGTGCTACGGACCTGATTGCTGGTCTCAATCGTATAGCCCATGGAATGCCGAGTTCTTCCAGGGACTCGACACCATTAACGGTCCACTCATCCTGAATGTGCCCGGATTCGCCAGCACGATCTCGTTCTACTGGCCAACCGGTTCACCCTATTATGGTGTGCCGACGACGAACTGGTCAGTGCGGCTAACCGAGTCCATGTGGATGTCGGCTGGCAACTACACCTTCTCGGCCACTGCCGATGACGGCATACTGGTGTGGGTGGACAAAGATATGGTGATCAACAACTGGGGCAATTCACCCAGCCTGACCACGAGCGGAACGACCCATGCACCGCTTGCTCAGGGGCAACACACCATCACCATCGCCTACCGGCACATCAGTGGCCCCGGCAACCTGAATGTGGCTTGGAGTGGTTATTAGATTGTTGCGTCGCAACGCAACTCAGACTCCCGGAATTTAGAAAATTCCGGGAGTCTGAGTTGCCCGGATGCCTTCACAGAATACGGTCTTCAATCTCCCAGGCATGGTCGACGATGTGCCAGATGACCCTGCGGATGAAATAACGCGGCTTCCACAACGCCCCGCCGCGCGGCCCCCGCTCCGGCAATCGGTGATGCACCGCGGCATCGAGCGAGTCCAACACGACCTGCCGCAGATAGTCCGCGTTCTCGCCCTCAGCAGATGAAAGCTTCACGCCAATGCGCCCCAGATAGGCGATCTGCGCCTCTGCCACGTGACGTTTTATCTCATCCACCTCGCGCCCGCCGCCGCGCGGCCCCTTGCGCAATTGCTTCCCCTGCGCAGATGCATACACGTCATCGAAGGCATCCCACGAGACTGTGAGCAACGCCTGCAGGCGGCGCAACTCGGCCTCATCAACTTCCTGAAAGTCGCACGAGGGCGGTACGCCAGGCACGCCAAAGTCAGTGCTGGACTCACCCGGATTGCGTTCTACCACATCAATCCCCGACAACCCCGCCGGGGGCGCAAAACCGTAATCCGTTGCCGCGACGATACGGGCGTAACGCGGCGCGTAGTCGAGCAACGACTGGAGCGCCGTCGCCTCATCCCGCCCGCTGCGACACCAGCCGGGCCAATCCATTGCTCCGGCGAAGGTGCGCCCCTTTCCAATTTCGAGATACACCGCATAAGGCTTATTCTGGCTCATACTCCAGATTATGCCTGAGAACGGTTACGCGATTGATCCTCTTTGGGTTAACATGCGACCCATGGAACTAAAACCGATTCCCAGCGCCTTCCACGATCTTCTCGAACGCCCATTATTGATGATTCTGGCCACAACCCTGGCAGACGGCGCGTCGCAAATGACGCCCGTGTGGTTCAACTATGATGGCGATTTTATTTACTTCAACAGCGAGAAGAACCGATTGAAGCATCGCATATTGCGCAAACGGCCATACGTATCACTGATCATCCTCGATCCAGACAACCGGGCGCGCTGGTTGGCGGTGCGCGGTCCTGTCGTCGAGATGAGGGACGACACGGACAGGGAGCATATCAATTTGCTCACCAGGCGTTACATGGGTGTGGAAGCCTTTGGTGCGCCGCCGGAGGAACAGCGCGTCCGGTTCAAGATTGCGCCGGAGCACGTCACGGCTGCGTCGATGTACGCCCCTGAACCATAGAGATACGTCCGGTAGGGGCACGCTCCGCGCCTTGCGGTTGCCGTCTCAACGTACGGGGTACGCCACAACAATCAGGCGATGTGTATTGTCCGTATACGGCCAGCACGTCACCAGCGTCAGCCGGTCGTCGGAGGTGGGTTGAATCCACTGCGCCGCCGCCAACCGCTCTGACAGCGACAGGTCGCGCTCCGGCACGATCATCTTCAGGCCGACGGTGTAGGTATATGATGCATGCGCGGCATCGCCAGAAACGATGATCCGGTCGCCCACTTTCAACTCCACCAACCCTTTGAAGACTTCGCCGTAGGTGTTGTGATGCCCGATCAGCACCATATTGCCCGGCGTGCCCGGTGAGGCGCTCGTCGCGAGCCAGCCCGCGGCGTAAAATGCCGGCGCCTGTGCCTGCGTAAACGATTGGCCTTCGACGCTTACCGGCACGATCTGCGCGGGCGCTATCGGGGCGTCTAATCCAATCGCCGGGATGGCAATGCGCGCGGGGAGCGACGCAGGCGCAGCGCCTGTGTTCCACACGTAGGCATCAACGCGCTGTGCGGGCGACTTGCTTGATACCGTCCGTTCCGGGTGGGCTGCTCCCGTCACTGGAAGCAGACTGGGTATGTTCTGCGCAATGAGGGTCGCTGGTTTTTGTTGCGCGGAAACCGCGGAAGCGTCAGTGGAGGATGAAACCGAAGAAATCCCGGCGGCCTGTCCAGTCAGAATGCTCGCATTCGACGGCGTGACCAGGAACAGGTCAAGTACCGCAAGCAACACTACAATCAGGCAGAAGCCGAAAATCGTCGATTTCATGTCCTTCATTATTGGCTTCCAGGAAGGACAAGGAATAGGCTAATCGGCTGATTTTCATGCTGCGGTCATTCAGGATCATTTTGGATCAATGGGGTAGACCTGCCCTGCAGCAATATACTGTTGGGTCTCATCAGCAAGCCTTTCTAATGCTTCAGGATATTTTGCGCTTTGATAATCCCACAAAGCGCCATCCGCAATATCAGCAACCTTTTTACGAATAGTGCAAGAATATATCCATATGATACAGCCACAGCTTATCTCGATATAAGAAACGGCACACAAATCTTCTCGCACACCTTATCCAAAAGGAACCCGGAATGAAGACAACAACAAACGATATGCCAATCACGACGCCAGACGACATGGCGATGAGCCGCGCATGGTCTGCCGGCTATTTCGCCAATGCCGCCGATCTCCCTATCTCCTTTGTGCTTGATGGTCAAACCGTCCGGGGCCTCCCGGCGGCATGGCGCCCAACAATGCAGGCGCGCCGCATCGATGCGGCTATCACCGAGACGGTTTACGAAGGAACAGACGCCGCAACCGGCTTGCGCGCGCGGGTCGAATGCACGACCTACCGCGACTATCCGGTCACCGAATGGGTCGCATTCCTCACAAACACGGGAACCACGCCGACGCCGCTGATCAGCAACCTCCGCGCCATCGATGTGACGCTGAACGGCGCAGAGCCTACCCTGTATCACTGCAATGGCGACTACTACAGCATCGATGGATATACCCCTCAATGGACGCCCCTGCCCGCTGGACAGTCCGCCGCATTTGCGCCCAACGGCGGGCGCGCCTGCGATGGCGCGTTCCCCTATTACCGCGTGGCCTTCGCCGGCTGGGGAGCGACAATCGCCATCGGCTGGCCTGCGCAGTGGGCGGCCAGTTTCAATGGGCTGCCAAACGGCGTCCAGATTCAGGCGGGTCAGGAGAAAACACATCTGCGACTGCTGCCAGGCGAATGCATCCGCACACCGCGCATCACTGTCATGGCCTGGTCGGGCGACGGGTCGCGCGCCGTGAACCTGTGGCGGCGCTGGTACCTGGCGCACATCCTGCCCCGCCCCAATGGACAGCCAATGCCGACGCTGCTGGCGCTCGCCGCCACCGATGAGGGCGAAGAATTCACCGGCGCAACCGAAGCAAACCAGATCGGGTTTATCGACCGCTTCGTCCAGAAAGACATCCGCCCCGATGTGTGGTGGATCGACGCCGGGTGGTATCCATGCCGCAACGCCGAGGGCGAGCGACGGTGGTGGCGCACCGGCTCATGGATGCCCGATCCCGGACGGTTCCCAAACGGGCTGAAGCCGATATCCGACCGCGCTGCCCGCGAAGACGCCTCTCTGCTGGTGTGGTTCGAACCCGAACGGATTCAGCCGGGAACCGCGCTCGACATCGAGCACCCGGAATGGCTGCTGCGAATCCCGGAGAACGACAACGGCCTGCTGAATCTGGGCATCCCAGAATGTCGCCAGTGGCTTACTGATCACGTCTGCAAGCTGATCCAGGACAACGGCATCAAGATATACCGTCAGGATCACAACTTCCCACCGCTGGATCACTGGCGCAAGAACGAGGCCACAGACCGCCAGGGGATGAACGAGAACCTGCACGTCCAGGGCTATTTGCAGTTCTGGGACGAGTTGCTGGCGCGTAATCCGGGTCTGTGGATCGACTCGTGCGCGAGCGGCGGTCGCCGCAACGACCTCGAAACAATGCGCCGTTCTGTGCCGCTGCACTATACCGACTATGGGTACGGCGATCATCCGATCAAGCTGGCGTTCCATCACACGATGTACGAATGGATCCCCTACTTCAAAGAGTGCACGCTATCGTGGGACCTGACCGGGAGCGATCGCTTCGACGGGCGCGTCGACAGTTATTCGTTCCACTGCGGCATGGCGGCCATGCTGTTCGCGACAGTGGATATCCACCGTGAAGATTATGATTTTGCGATGGCGCGCAAGATGATCGGCGTGTGGCGCAGCGTCGCTGAGATGCTCCTGCATGGCGACTATTACCCGCACACCCCGTTCCACAAGGATGCCTCGAAGTGGGTCGCCTGGCAGTTTGACCGCCCGGAGGAAGGCGTCGGATTCATACAGGGGATCCGGCTGCCGGCCTCCCCCGCTGAGACACTGACGATCCATCCAAAGGCGCTGCGCCCGGATGCCGCGTACGTGTTCACAAACCCGGAAACCGGTGAACACTGCGACATTGCAGCAGCCGAGTTGATTCGTGACGGGTTCACGCTCTCGGTTCCTCCACGCAACGGGGTCGTCTGGCTGTATCACGTAAAGGGATAAACAAACATCCCCTGCGAAGGTTGCCGGCGCGCAACGCAACCTGCATCAGCCCCTTCGCAGGGGTCGTCCTCGGCTTAATGTGGCATACTCCATCCCCATGAGCGATATCAAACTCATCCCTCTGATATGTCCGTCTTGCGGCGCGAAACTGGATATTCCCTCCGACGGCAACACAGCCGCCTGTTTGTTTTGCGGCATTCCGCTGCTCGTCGAGCGCGATGACGCCAGCGTCATGCTCAAACCCTTGACTGACTCACTCGCTCAGGTGCGCGCAGAGCTCGACAAGACGTCCGCCGCCCTGGCCGTGCGCCGCCTGCAGGATGAGATTGACACACTCCACAAGGAGCGCATGCTGACCGAGGTAAACGCGAAAGCCCTGGTCAGCCAGCGCTATGCCGAGATCGCCCAGATTCAGGCAAAGTCGTCACTCGGGAATGTTGCGACCATCGGCGCAATCGTGTTTTTCACCGTCTTCGTTGCCGTGCAGGCGCTTGTCGACCTGCTCGCCCAGTCGTCGAATTATGCCTGGATCGGGTTTATCGTTGCAGTGCTGGCAGCGGGCGGCGTCGGTATGTACATCTATATGCGCGCGGAACGAACGCGCGGGAACAGGATCGTCCATCTGCGCGAGACGCTCAACACGGAGTGGGCCAACGCCCAGCATCATATCGCGTCCGCTGAGAAACATCTCAAAGAACTGAGCGCTGAGATGAGCCGGCAGCAGCACATCGCCGCAGGTTAGCCCTGATGCCTTACTCGGTAAAGGCCGCGCCGAAGGACGCCCCGTGGCGCTGCCATGCCTCGATGATCCGGTCATCAAATGGATCCAAGTCGCTGTTCTCAAGCTTGTTGTTTGTCATCAACCACCCGGTCATGCGACGCACCCCCTCGACCCATGGGATGGTGTAGCGGAAATCGAGGTCGCGGCGCGCGGCGGCGTTGTCGAAGATATTGTTGAACTGGAAGTTTTCGCCCACGATGCCCGCGCGCTTCGGCGCAGCTTTCACCAGCAGGTCAGTCGGGATGTGCACAATTTGTGCGGCGGGTGCGCCAACCGCCTCGGCGATGCGGTGCACGTAGACGTCCCACGTCATCCACTCCTCGCCTGTGACGTGATAGGATCGCCCGAACGTTGCCGGGTTGCCCGCAGCCGCCACAAACGCGCGCGCCACATCGTCGCGATGG
>CAIXPS010000090.1 GCA_903921365.1 uncultured bacterium
CCGTGTTCCTGATTCTGTTTGGCATATGGATCGTTTACGGCGCCACGCGCGGTCGCCAGACGGTTGAAGTCGAAACCACTTCTGTAAGCCTGGACGGCGCCCGGAACGTCGCACTCACCCTGCATCATGGCGCGGGCCGGCTCACAATCAAGGCAGATCCGACAGCCATCGGGACGATCAGCGGCACGTTCGGCGGCGGATTGGCAGTTGCGAAGACGATTGCCGGAGTTGACGCGAAGGTCGAGTTGCATTCACGTATGGGTAGTCAGTCGTTCTGGTCATTCCCATGGTCTTTTAATGGCCGGAATGGCCTGGACTGGGATGTTGCCTTAAGCCGTGACTGCACCTACGCCCTCAGGCTGGAGACCGGCGCCGATGACGCCACTGTGGATCTCCGCGACTTGAAAGTGACGGATTTGCATCTGAGCACGGGGGCCAGCTCGATGGCGGTCACGCTCCCAGAGGCTGCTGGGTACACCCGCGTTAAGCTCGAGGCTGGCGCAGCAAGTGTCACTATCAAGGCGCCGGGCGGCGTGGCAGCACAGATCCGGTCGCAGTCGGGCGTCTCAAGCATCAACATTGACGAAACGCGCTTTCCGAAAACAAGCGGTGTGTACAGGTCGCCGGACTACGACACTGCCGTGAATAAAGTGGACATCGACATCCAGATGGGCGCCGGGTCCGTTCGTGTGAATTGATCGAAGGAGGTCACAAAATGATCCGTTACAACAATCGTCTGGTCTGGGGAGTGATTATGGTTGTGGCAGGGGTATTGTTCCTGCTGCAGAACGTTGGGCTGCTGCCATTTGGCGGCGCCATCTGGGCTGTTCTGTTTGCGCTTGGCGGCGCGGTGTTCATGGGCGTCTTCCTGCAGAATCGCGCCAACTGGTGGGCCGTTATTCCAGGGCTGACGTTGCTGGGGATTGGCGGCGTAATCGCGCTGGCCATAGTCGCTCCAACCCAGGTCGGCCCGTGGATCGGCGCGGGCTTTCTGTTCATCATCGCCCTGGCATTCTGGGTTGTGTACTATCTGAATCGCTCGAACTGGTGGGCCATCATCCCGGCGGGTGTGCTCACAACACTGGCGCTGGTCGCTGGACTCTCCAGCTTGTTTGGCGGCGTTTTACTTGGCGGGCTCTTCTTCGCCGGTCTCGGGTTGACCTTCGCGCTCGTTGGCGTGGTTCCTACGTCGATGGGGCGGATGCAGTGGGCGTTCATCCCTGCCGGTATCCTGTTGCTCATGGGTCTGCTCGTCACCGCCTCAGCGATGTCGTTGGCGAACTACATCGCGCCGATCGCCCTGTTATGCATTGGCGGTTACCTTGTGTGGCGCGCCGTCGCCTATCGCAAGGCATAGTCATTGTCACGCGGCGCTCGTTTATTCGATCATTTAACAAGCGTCGCTTCATGGAGGAATAAGATGAGTATTCAAAATCAACCCGCGCCGGCGATTGCGTCGCGACGGGCCTATCGATTCGGGTTCTTCTGGCCGGTTGTTTTAATCGCGCTCGGCGTCGTTTTGCTGTTGAACAACATCAACGTCCTGCCGGGGAACGCCTGGGAGTGGGTCTGGCGGCTGTGGCCTGTGGTCTTCATTGCGATGGGACTCGACGGGTTGTTCCGCCGTGAGTTTGTCGGCGCGACACTGATGCTCGGTTTGGGCGCATTGTTCCTGGCGATCAATTTCGGCTACCTGACCCTCAACTTCTGGGAAGTGATCGTAAAGCTTTGGCCGCTGTTCCTGATTTCCGCGGGGCTGAGCCTGATCTTCGACCGGCGCTGGTTGCGCGGCCTAGGATCTTTGATCGGCGCGTTAGTCATCCTTGCGGTTCTTGTGGGCGCGGTCGCCATGGTGAATGGTGGTTCACAGTTAATATCATGGCAAGTGGGCCAGTTAGTCCCTAACCAGAAGGTAAGTCAGCCCATTGGCGGCGCAAGCACCGCTAATATCATGATTGAGCCGGTTGCAGGCGTACTCAACATCAAGTCATTGCCTGAGTCCAGTGCACTGATCGAGGGCGCCATCAACCTGCCAGTATCTGAGCACCTGGTTCAGACTGCGCAAGTGACTAATGGCACGATGAACTATGTCCTGCGAAGTGATGGGACCTACAATGGCTTCACACCAGGTGGGAGTGACTGGTACAGTTGGAATCTGGGGCTGGCTCCTGAGCTACCTATGGCGCTTCGGGTAAAGATGGCGGTCGGCGAAGCGCATCTCGATGTGTCCGGATTGCAGGTGTCAGATATGAACGTTGATATGGCTGTGGGTTCGACCGACATTACATTGCCGCGTGATGCTGCTATGAACGTGAAGATGAGTAACGCGATCGGCAGCTTGAATGTGATTGCTCCACCGGGAACTGCCCTGAAGATCATTTACAACGGGGCGCTGAGCACAATCGAGGTCCCGCCTGGGTTCAAACACACGGGCAATGCGTATGTGTCGCCCAGCTACGACAATTCAACGCGCCGGATCGATCTGTACGTGAGCCAGGCAATCGGCACACTGTCACTACACGAACAGACAGGTCGGTAGTTGCCCTAAAGCATTTTTCTGATTACCATACCAGTTCCAGCCGCACCGGGTTCCAGCCGCAGTTGCACTGCGGCTGCATGCCATACCATTACCCTATCAAGATGTGGCTTGTTGTACAAGCTGCTAATCCGGAATGCGATCCAGATTTCGCCAACTGATCAATGCTCCGGCGTTGGTTTGTATCGATTGTTCGCCACCATAGACCACGTAGCCTGTTTCTTCCGGCAGCTCTGCCAGAGATCGCCAGTATTTGAGATTGTCAAAGTAGCTGGTAGATATCGATTTTCCCGTTTTAATCTCAACCGGTGTGACTCTTTCGCCATCTACCAGCAGGCAGTCTATTCCTTTGCTGTGGTTGTCCTGCCAGAAATACGGCTGGCGGTTCTCGCCCCAGTTGAAATTGCGCTTAGCGAACAAGCGACTCCCGTATCGTAAAAATAGAGCCTGGGCGATTTCACCAACAGGTTGTTGAGATTACATTTCATCAATTGTACAAATCGGCAATACGATTGCATATTTGCGCAGAACGCGCGAGGTTTTAAGGGCGTCGCCGCGCGACCCTTTAATCGAAGGGCTTGTTCACCAACAGTCAGCCCGTATAATCCTTGATCATACGGGCTGCTTCATTTTTCGTTAGGTTAGTCCAGTAATCCCAGCGGTTCCTCAATCATCTCGGCCAGCGCCTGCAGGAATTGCGCTCCCCGCGCCCCATCGACGGCGCGATGGTCGCACGACAGCGTCAGCGTCATCATATGCTGGACTGCCGGGCGGTCATCCACTGGCGTCACACGTTGCACGATTCGACCCACGGCCAGGATCGCGGCCTGTGGCGGGTTCACAATGGCGTTGAATGAGTCGACCCCGTACATCCCCAGGTTGCTGATCGTGAATGTTCCACCGGCAATATCAGCAGGTTTTAACTTGCCGGCTTGTGCGCGACCGACCACCTCCGCGCGCCGCGCGGCAATCTCCACAATGCTGAGCGACTGCGCCTGGTGGATGACTGGCACAACCAGCCCATCCTCAATTGCCACAGCCAGCCCGATATTCACGTCATGGTTCAGATGCACCGCGCCGTCCTGCCAGCGGGCGTTCACGCGCGGATGTTGTAACAACGCCGCCGCCGCCAGTCTCACAATCAGATCGGTGTACGTGATCTTCGCAGGACTGCGCTTTTGCGCCCGTTCGCGCCAGGTCATCAATCGCCCCGCGTTCACTTCGCGCGTCAGGTAAAAGTGCGGGACACTCGTCCAGCTCTGAGTGGTGCGTTCGGCCATGATGCGCCAGATCGTGCCGACCTTGACGGTTTCTGTGTCATCAGCAGATCCCGTTGGGGATGCTGCTTCCCCCCGCCCGGCGGGAGGGGCGGCCTGGCGAGGGGCGCGGGCGGCGACGGCAGACAGGATGTCCCCGTAGATCACCGCGCCTTCGATGCCGCTCCCTTTGATCGTTGCGACATCAATGTCATGTTCGCCTGCCGCAACCCGCGCCTTTGGCGACGCAGGCGCAAGCCGCGCATTTGAGCGCTGCTTCAGGCTTTCCAGGTATGCCAGTACGTCTGCCTTCTCGATCTTCTCACCGGCTGGCTTGACCAGACTGAGATCAACGTTGTTTTCCTCCGCAATCCGCCGCGCCAACGGGCTGGCTGCGACGCCTGTGGCAGAAGGCTCTGACTTTCCCCGCTCCGTTGCCTCTATCTCCCCTCGCCCTGTAGGAAGGGCGGCTTGGCGGGGGCGGGCGGCTTCACCCGGCGCCAGGATCAGCGCAATTACCTGCCCAACTGGCACTTCCTGCCCAACCCCAAGGGTGACGTTGCTGAGAATACCGCTGGCGTCCGCCTCAATCTCGACGGTGGTCTTGTCGGTTTCGACCACCATCAGGATTTCGCCTTTCTTGACGGCTTCGCCTTCGGACTTCATCCACTGCAATAGCTTCCCGGTCTCTTGCGCAACACCGAGCGCCGGCATGATCACATTTGTAGCCAAAGTTAGGCTCCTGTCTCTGAACTGAATGCTACGCGCGACCGCACAGCATCTTTGCCATCTGGAACACCGTCTCAGCAGTGGGCACGGTCAGGTCTTCAAGCGCCGGCGAGAACGGAATCGGCACGTCCATCGCTCCCATGCGCTTCACCGGCGCATCCAGGTAGTAGAACGCGCCATCGGCGATGATGGAAGCCAGTTCGGCGGTGACGCCGTATCGTTCGTAGCCCTCGTCGATGACGATTGCGCGCGATGTCTTTTTGGCCGAGTCAATCATCGTCTGCTTGTCGAGCGGGAACGTGGTGCGCGGGTCGATCACTTCGGCGCTGATCCCAAGTTCCTTCAGCTTGTCGGCGGCGCCAAGCGCGACATAGACCATGCTGCTGGTGGCGACCAGTGTGATGTCCGTGCCCGCGCGCTTGATGTCCGCAACGCCAAATGGGATCGTGTACTCCTCATCCGGCACCATGCCCTTCGTTGTGAAGTTCATCTTGTCTTCGAAGTACACCACCGGGTTGTTGTCGCGGATAGCTGTCTTCAGCAATCCTTTGGCGTCATACGGTGTGCATGGCATAACGACCTTAAGACCCGGCACATGGCTGGGCCACACATGCAGGCTCTGGCTGTGTTGCGCCGCTGAGCGGCGTGTCGCGCCCATCGTCGTTCGGAACACGATGGGCACCGAGAACTTGCCGCCCGACATGTAACGCGCCTTGGCGGCCTGGTTGACCATCTGATCCATCGTCAACGTCAGGAAGTCGCCAAACATGATATCGATGACGGGGCGCATGCCGGTCATGGCTGCGCCAACGCCGATGGCCGCGAAACCGGGCTCGGAGATGGGCGTGTCGATCACGCGGCTCGTGCCGAATTCATCGACCAGCCCAAGTAATACCTTGAAGGGCGTGCCTGCTTCGGCGACGTCTTCACCCATGACAAAGACAGTTGGATCGCGGCGCATTTCCTCGGCCAGCGCTTCGCGCACGGCTTGCGCCATCGTCAGTTCGCGCATGGGCTTGCCCTGTGCAATGGCTTCTTTAAGCGTAGACATGGTCTGTTACCTCGCTTGCGTTGGGGTAGGGGGCTTTGACTGCAAAGTCGACCGCAGCCTTCATTTCGGCGCGCGCGTCGGTTTCGATCTGTTCGAAAATACCGGCATCGGCCAGGTGTTGATCGGTCAACCAGCTCGCCAGCATCTTGAGCGGGTCGCGTTGCGTTGACCACATCTGCTCTTCTTCCTTCGAGCGATAGTAGGCGCGGTTGATGTCGCCGACGTGATGGCCGTGGTACCTATAGGTGTTGCAGATCAGGAACGCCGGCCCCTTGCCTGAGCGCGCGTGCTCGATCAATCGGCGCGCCGTCGTATGCACTTCGCGGACGTCCTGCCCGTTGACTTCTTCGACTGGTATGCCAAACGCTGCCGGGCGGCCGCGTAGTTCGCCCGCCGTGGTTTGCGAATAGTGCGTGTACTCGTTGTACAGGTTGTTCTCGCACACATACACGACCGGGAGTTTCCACAGTGACGCCATATTCATCACTTCGTAGACCAGTCCCTGACCGAGCGCCCCTTCGCCGAAGAACGTGACAGCGACCTGGCCGCTGTTGCGCCATTTGGCTGAGAACGCCGCGCCGGTCGCGATTCCCGTGCCCGCGCCGACGATGGCGTTGGCGCCGAGGTTGCCGCCGTCCTGATCGGCAATGTGCATCGATCCACCCTTGCCTCTACAGTATCCGGCCTCGCGCCCGAGGAGCTCCGCGAACATCCTGTCGGGTTCCGCGCCTTTGGCCAGACAGTGGCCGTGACCGCGATGGGTGCTGGTGATGTAGTCCTGTTTAGTGAGCGCTTCGCAGACGCCGACTGCGACTGCCTCTTCGCCGATATACAGGTGTGCCAGCCCCGGCATTTGTGCGCGGGTATACAGACCGTTTACTTCCTCTTCAAATGCCCGAATCCGGAACATTTGACGATACATATGCAGCCACTCTTCCGGGTCTACAGGGGAGTCGCCATTCGTCTGGTGTGATTCCGTCACCGGCAATGGGTTCACATCTGCCGCCATGTTTACCTCCATAAAGCCATTTATCGTGCCGACAACACGCTATGAAAATTTCGGTTGTCCCGCCTATTGTAGCGAGAACAGCGAGAATGAAAAATGGAGGTTCGTTCCCGTGTCGCTATGGCGTTATCGTGATTGAGGCGTCTGCAGGCAATGCGAGGTGGCTGGCGACCTCAATGGCTTTAATGATTCCCGCCGGCACCGGGCAAGCGGTATGCGGCAGCATCTTTGCCGCAAGTTCGAGCGTCAGCGGTCCGCCGCCGCGATAGGTGATCTCACGGTAAGGGTCGACTTCGGTCAGGATCGCGCCAAGTTTCTGGCATGACTTGCAGTCGCTCTGTATGGACAGGCGCACCCGATCGCCGTCATCCGACTCGATTAGTGTCGCTTCCACCGTTGTGTTGAACCCGCATCGTCCTGAATGAATCTTCGCTTGTGCCATTTGAATGATGATCTCCTTTTGCGATTAGATGCAGAAACGGCGTAAATGTTTCATCCACCTTCTGAATTCATAACTGCATTTTGCGCCGGAGGTATATCATCGCACGATATGACACAAACGATGCTCGTCGTTGTCGAGGCGGCTGAAAATGTCTATCAATTGGGTTGAACTGGGTCTGGCGCTCCTGATCGCGAGCGCGTGCCTCGGAGGGCCGGTGCTGATTGTGATGGTCATCCTCGATCTGACCAGCCCGAAACGGCGGGAGCGCAAAACGAAACACGATAAGTGAATCGACGTATACTATTTTTAGACGAGTTATCATCTCGTTTGGTATCTGTGGCGAGATACACCACGCTATCAGTCGTTTTCCCATTTGAGACAAGGAGACATTACGTCATGAACGCTAAGTCAATATTCAAACGACTCATTGGAATACTTTCAGGAATTGCTATCGGAGTGATCGGCGCAATGCTGGTCGGGGTGACGTTGGCGCAAACAGGCTCATCGGCGCTGGTCGCAGCACCTCAATCTGCTACGGCGCCAGGAACCATGTCGTACCAGGGGCGGATTCTTCAGGTCAATGGACAACCTTACACCGGTCAGGGGTATTTCAAATTCGCAGTAGTGGATGGCTCGACCTATTACTGGACAAATGATGGTCTGCCGTCTGCCACTCCGCCATTTACGCCAACCAACCCTGTCACGATCACTGTGAATAATGGTCTGGTGAGTGTATTGCTGGGCGACAACACGATACCCAACATGTCGCCGTTATCAGCCGGGGTATTCAGTGGTCAAGATCGTCGCCTGAGGATCTGGTTCAGTCAGAACGGGGCGACCTATGAACGATTGTCACCAGATGTTCAACTCGCGTCAGTCCCATATGCATTTAACTCGGAAGCACTGGCAGGGCAACCGGCGACGTTTTATCTCGATGCATCGAATATCAACACTGGGACATTGAGTCAGGCGCACATCGATGCAACGATGGCGCGTGTGTCACAAATTACACCCACGGTCTGGATGAACGCAGGCGCAGGCAGCGGGCTGGACGCCGACCTTCTTGACGGGCAGCATGGCGCATTCTACCGAAATGCTGGAAATATCAATGCCGGGACGTTGAGCCAGACATACATCGACCCGGCAATTGTGCGCGCCAGCCAGATAACAGCATCCGTGGCTGCAGCTGGCTTTATAACCGGTGGACAGTCATTGAATGCCTCAAATATCACAACCGGGGCGTTAAACCAGGCATACATCGATCCGGCAATGGCGCGGTTGAACCAGGTTGTGCCAGCAGTTGCCGCAGCGGGGTTTATCACACAGAGTGCTGCGGACGCGCGTTACGCGCGCATTAACCCAACCACGCAGCAAATTGCGTTGCTGAAGTGGTATGGCGCGATCAGCACGACGCAGAGCAATATTGCCGTCGGAGCTGGTCCGACAGAGATTGCCTTCGATGGTTTTAATATGTGGGTGGGTAATTCCAACAGCAATACCGTCAGTGTGCTTCGAACGAACGATGGGTACCATGTCATGACACCTACAGTCGGCTACTACCCGCTTGGCATGGCTTACGATGGAATCAATATGTGGGTGGCTAATGCCGGTGATTGCACTGTGAACGTCATTCGCGCCAGCGACGGCTACCATGTCATGACGCCAACCATCATCGCTCCATGCTACCCCAGAAGCATCGCCTTCGACGGTGTCAACATGTGGGTGGTGAATCCCTGGGGCAACAATGTGAGCGTGCTGCGCGCCAGCGACGGTTACCATGTCATGACGCCGACCGTCGGCAACGACCCTTATGCCATCGCCTTCGACGGCGTCAACATGTGGGTGACTAACGACAACAGCGGCAACATCAGCGTGCTCCGCGCCAGCGACGGCTACCATGTCATGACGCCAACCGTTGGAAATGACCCCAGAGCCATGGCTTTTGACGGCGTCAATATGTGGGTGACGAATAGAAGCATTCCCGGCTACGTCAGCGTGCTCCGCGCCAACGATGGCGCCCAGATCATGACGATTCCAGTCGGCGCCGACCCCAGAGGTATTGCCTTTGACGGCGCCAACATGTGGGTGTCAAATGAGGGCAGCGCTCCTAACTATAACGTGAGTGTGATTCGCGTCAGTGACGGTTACCATGTCATGACGCCAACCGTCGGCGTATATCCGGTCGGTGTTGCCTTCGACGGCGCCCACATGTGGGTTGTAAATAACGCCAGCGGGACCGTAAGTAAGCGATGACGGGTGAGATATGAAATGGAGTGTAACCCAATGCTTTTAATATCACCTTACAGATGCCGAATCGCATTGATCCTGGCAATCGCATGTGGCGTGATGGTCATGGGGACGGCGACTGCGGTCCATGCGCAGACCGGCGGCCCATATGCCATCTCGCCGGTCGTGATTGCGTCAGGCGGGCAATCCAGTTCATCCACTGGTTACTCTGTGCAATCCACTGTCGGGCAGCCGGCGGTGGGAAGCAACGCCAGCATCGATTACAGCGTCTGCGCGGGGTACTGGTGCAGCGCAGGATTGCCAGCATACCGGGCGTATTTGCCGTTGACAGTGCGCACATAGATTGATGAAACGCAAGGTGTTAAAGGGTCGCGGCGAGAATCCGGATGGCGCCTCCGGTCGGGGTAGGGGTGATAGCATTGCCCATGAGCCGTGGTCAACCTGATATGTCATGGCAATGTGGCTCGGCACACCCTGGACGCCGCCAACCACAAAACGACGGTGCGGGCGAACCAGTAATCCGCATACCTCGACTCGTCGTGGTCACCTTGCAACAATCCGCCCGCAATGTCATATGCGTGTTGATGGCGCCTCCAGTCATTGTAGGGGTGATAGCATTGCCCGACGAACCGTGGCCTGCCAGATATGTCATGGCAATGCTTCACCCCGGACGACGCCAACCCGTCGTGATCACCTGGCAACGATCCGCCCGCAATGTCGTTTTTGTGCCGATGACGGCCGGGGCGAAGCATTGCCAGTAACGTCACGGCACACATCGTTTTCGTGGGCAATGCTCTCGCCCCTACGATGATCGGAACGGATCGGACGCTCGACCATTCGTGATCACCTGGCAACGATCCGCCCGCAATGTCGTATGTGTGCCGATGACGGCCGGGGCGTGCAGGGCTGCATTGCCATAGCCTATAGGCGGTACACACGGCAGGCGGTCCCGCCCATGAGCTGGTTGATCTGTCGCGTGCTCAGCGAGGCGCCTGCCTGTCGCGCGAGATCGACGGTGTCGCGATACTCGCCGGCCTGTGTGCAGATCGGCCAGTCGCTGCCGAACATGAGACGATCTTCACCCAGCACATTGATGGCCGATTGTATATACTGGCCGAGCGTCTGCCACAATGTGTTGCGTGGAACATCGTCATTCGAAGTCAGATAGCCGGACACCTTGACCGCCACATTCTGCATGCCGGCTAGCGGTTGTAGCGCAGCGCCAAACTCTTCTTCACCGCCGATCTTCAGCCGATGCCCGCCAAAGTGATCGAGGATGAACACGGTCTGCGGGTGTGAGCGGACGATGTCAATCGCCAGCGGCATGTGGATCGAACCCATCAACAGATCGCACGACAACCCCAATCGCCCCAGATGCGCCAGGTTTACATCAATCGTTGCGCGCACTTTTGGCGCAAAGGGGAGATTGAGACGAACGCCCTTGAAGCGTGAGTCGCGCGCGAACCCGCTCAACATGCTGCCTGCATTGCGATTCGCCAGATCGACGTGCCCGACAACGCCCGCTAGGAATGGATGCTCGTTACAAAGTTCGAGCATCCAGGGGATTTCTTCCGGCGTCCCGGTTGCCTGCACCAGAATCGCGCGCTCCACACCGCGGGCGCGCATTTCCGGGCGCACATCCTCAGGCAGGCGATCCTGATACAGCACCGGGTTCGCTGGCGTCAACCACGGATAGTCAAACCGATTGATCTGCCAGCAATGCAGATGGCTGTCGACGATGTCCAGAGGTTATCTCTCCACCGAAATCGCGTAGCCGCCCTCGATGTGCGGGAATCTGGCTTCCAGTCCCTCCGGGATATCGACGCCCAGACCAGGTTTGTCTGGAATCTCCAGCCAGCCGTCTGTGATCGTCGGTTTCGCCTGTAGGATCTGCCATTGCAACGGCCCCTGGATCATGCACAGTTCGAGCACTTTGGGATTTGGGAGCGCGGCAACGGCATGAGCATTGGCCATTGTCATCAGGCCGTTGTGCCAGTTGTGCGGGCAAAGCCCCACGCCGTAACGGTGCGCCACTTCCGCGATCTGCATGACTGCCGATATCCCGCAAATCCCTGCATCGGGCTGGACGATGCTGTAGGCTTTCTTCTCCAGGTATGGGCGGAATTGCTCCAGGGTGGTGAACTGTTCGCCGCCGGTGATCGGCATGTCGACGGACGCATTGATGCGCGCATACCCGTCGATGTCAGTCTGTGGGATCGGTTCCTCGAACCACTTGAAACCGAGTCGATCCAGCTCCTTTGCAACCACGAGCGCCTGGTCAATGGTCAGGCGCTGGTTGCCATCGAGCATCAACTCCATTCGCCCGTTAACCGTCTGCGCCAGTTCACGCACCAGGCCGAGGAAGCGATCGACCGTGACGCCATCCCAGGCCCAGTCCGTGCCAATGCGGAACTTCATCGCGGTGTATCCGGACGCGATGTATTCGATGGCTTCGTCGATCAACTGCTCCGGGCGGTGGCGCCAGTCATATCGGCACCCGCTGGAGGCATACAGGCGCACTTTTTTCAAAGGAGTCGCGGTAAGAAGTTGACTGACCGGCTTACCCGCCGCCTTGCCCTTCAAGTCCCATAAAGCACTGTCGATGCCGCCGATCGCGCAGTCATGCGACCAACTCCTGTTATGCGGCACAGGCACGGTGCGCTGGTCGAGCGGGTCGCGCCCGATCAGCAGAGGGCTATACCACTGCACCCACTCGCGCATCATCAACGGATTACCATAGGCGCAGGCCTCGCCGATGCCCGTGAGCCCCTCATCGGTCTCGATCACGACAATGGCGCAATCGGCCTTGATAATCCGCGATCGCGCGGTAACCCACTGTCGTTCAAGCTCGTGCGGCCGCGATAAGCAAAGCGTTTGTATACCAGTGATTTTCATAGCTATTTTTACCTTCCAGTAAATATCTGATCTTCTCCGATCTTCTCCGATCCTTTTCTGATTCCCCCTCCCGGAGGGAGGGGGTTAGGGGGCGGGCCTCTTACGAATCCGCAATCCCGCCATCCGGATGTTCTGCGCCGTAATACCGCCGCGCCATGGTGTTCGCCTTATTCCCGCTGGAGAAATCTGGCGGCCGGCGCGCGCAGGCGGCTTCATCGATCTCGACGCCCAGTCCAGGCTTCGTGGGCGGCAGAATGTGACCGTTGACCACGGGCAAGGGGTCTTTGACCAGTTCCTGCGCTTCCGGCGCCGTGTCCGGGTCGATCATCTCCTGGATGACGAAGTTCGGGCATACCAGGTCAACCTGGACGCAGGCGGCAGTCGATATCGGGCCGTAAGGATTGTGCGGCGCGATGCCGGCATAGTACACCTCTGCCATTGTGGCGATCTTGCGCACCTCGCTGATTCCCCCGGCGTGGCAGCAGTCGGGTTGCAGGACGCTGGCGGCCTTGTTCTCGAGGATTTCGCGGAAGCCCCACCGCGTGAAGAGTCGCTCGCCCGTGGCGATTGGCGTGACTAACGCGCGCGCAATCGGCGCCATGGCGTCGGGGTTCTCGGCCTGGCAAGGCTCTTCGAGGAACAACGGGTGATATGGCTCGAACACGCGGCCATACTGAATCGCCATTTGTGGCGTCAGGCGACCGTGCAGGTCCAGCAGGATGTCAATGTCCTCGCCAACCGCTTCGCGCACCGCCCGCAACCCGGCTTCGGCCTGTCGCAAACCCCTTGGCCCGTCCACGATGCCTGTGATCGGCACTGGAACCGTCTTAATCGCCGTCCAGCCTTTCGCCACTTTTGACAGCGCGTCCTGCGCCATCAACTCTGGCGTGGCGCCGCCGAAATGAGTGTAGACGCGCACCTTATCCCGCGCCCGTCCGCCCAGCAGTTCGTAGATGGGTTTACCAAGTTCCTTCCCTTTGATGTCCCATAGCGCCTGATCGATTCCTGATATCGCGGACAACCCGATAATCCCCATGCGCCAGAAACCGCTGCGTGACAGGATTTGCCAGCAGTACTCGATACGCGTGGGATCTTCACCCATGATCATGGGTTCCATATCCTGGATGCAGCCGGCAACAGCGCGGGGTTTGCCTTCGACCGAAGCTTCTCCCCAGCCGAACAGCCCGGGCTGATCCGTCTCTACCTTCACGAACACGAAGATCCGATGGCCGCCGTCGGCCAGGATCGGTTTGATAGCAGTTATTTTCATGTTCCTCTCCAGTTCAGAACGCGCCGATGCCTGCTAAGGCAGTGCGTGCTTCTACCAGGGCAAACGATAGGATGGGACGTTTACAAACCGCTCCATCATGAAATCAAGCGTTATTTCTGTTCCGGGCGGCATATGCACCTGTAGGAGCCTATCGTTGACTTCCATGCGCTCAGAGGCTGTCTGTAGCGTTGGCGCGGCATACTGTGAGAGCTTGCCGGGATAGTCGCTGGTGCGCACCGGGTATGTCACGGATACAAACTGGTGTTCACCAAACGCGCCAGCCTGAATCAGCACCTCGCGATCCTCGAACAGATTCAAGTTAACCAGGTGAACGACGGCGCCATCGTCTGATACCTTTTCCACGAGCGCGGCTACATCCGGAGGCAAGCCAGGGCGCAGGCGAACCGGGTCGAAATAACGCACCCGGCAAAACAGCAACCCGCCGTTGTAGATAATCTGCGGCGCGCCTGTGGTTAACTGCACGAGTGCCTCGGTGGTGACTGGGTTGAGTTGCTGCCAGTGATGGATGCCGACCTGGGTCAGGTCGTCATGGTCGGCGCGGATCATGTCCAGGCGGCGCGTGACCTGTCCGATGCTCTCCTGCAGGATGGTTTCGGGGTAGGCGGGGTTTTCACCGGCGATGAAACGCAGCCACGGTTGCTCATGGCCGAAGTCCTCTTTGCCGCGGAAGGGCACAACCGGTTCCCACTCGTAGCCGCTGTTCGCCCGCAGATATTCCAGGCGCTCCCAGTCCTCCGTCGTTCCCGAAGCGTTCCATAGCGCGGTTGGATACACCAGCGACATGGGTTGATAGTCGAACCAGCCGGAATCCGTATAGCGGTAGGGCACAACGAATGTTTTATGGTCGCTTATTCCCGCAGTCTGGCCGACCCAGTGCTGGCCGATGCTCATCACCAGTTCGCGGATATCCCGCATCGCGCCCAGTTTGACAATGTGATCCATCTGAACGCGCGGCAGTTCCAGGTAGGCGGGGTCGCGCGTCATCAGGTAGGCGTTGGTTGCGCCAACGAGCGCCGCCATCTCGATGTTGTAGAACCCGTGCGGCCACGACCAGCCATACAGTCCGCCGTACCACTTGCCATTGATGTACTCGCCGACCTCTCCCGACAGGCCGACGTTGTCTGGCATCAGCCCACCGTTCTGGCGGGCGCGCTCCATCCATGCGCCAACATACTCCTGCACCCAGCGGGTGTACTTCTCGTCGCCGGTCATGAGGAACGCATTTGTGATCAGGCTGGTCACACACAGGTTGCCAGCAACATCGCCGCGACTCATGCGATCCTGCATCGCTCGGCCCATCCGGCCGGCCAGTTCAGGATCGTTCAGGTCGTCGTATGTCTTGACGCCCGGCACGTCCTCATAGGGCAGGCCGTAGGGGCGCATGCCCTCGCCCCAGTTGTACGACGGTTCGCCCTCGAAATCGGCAAAGCCCCACCGCGGGCCGCCGCTCCCGTTGTGCGGCGCGCGGATGAGTTGATGCGCCGGATCGTAGTTGGGAGCCTCAGGGTCCTCGTTCAGGTAGAACCCGGCAAACCGTTTTGCGCGATCCTGCAAAACCGGGTTAGTGGGATCGGCCAGACAGAGGAAGTAGAAGTAAATGTAGCTCTCGCCCTGATGGAACTGGTCGTACCCGATCTCGTATTCCTTGTGAATCTGGCCGGAGCGCGTCAACTGGCGAGTGACGGCGTCCCACTCGCGTTGACCCAGCGAGAGCATGTGATCGGCGCCGCCAAGCAGATAGTGCAGCGGCCAGTTGTAGAAGCTTTCGTAGAAGTCGTCCGCGCCGTCGCGCCCGAAAAGTTTGTCGCGCCAGATTAACTCGCCAGTGTCCGGGTGGGTATATTTCTGTAGAAATGGGTGCACCGACTGATCCATCACTTCGATCAGCCTGCGCTCAAGCGCCGCCCACGCCGGGGGCGTCAGGCACGGCATAGATGCATTGATGGTCAGCATGGGTCAGCCTCCTCGCTCGATGATCTGCATGGCGGCGCGCATATAACCCAGGGCATAGGCCATTCCAGCATGCCACGGCGCTTCGCACGACATGCTCGGCGTGTGGTCCGGGATGAGCACGCCGGCATACTTGTTCAGGTGCAGGATGCGCAGCAGGCGGATCATGTCGACGTCGCCTTCATCGATGAATACTTCATCGTAGTGCGGCACTTTGCCTTTGACGTTGCGGAAGTGAATATACGCGATGTTGTCTTGTTTGCTGTGGCGGTCCACCAGATCGTAAATGTCGCCCTCGCTCATTTCGGCCACTGTGCCCAGGCACAATTCCATCGCATTGTAGCGGCTGGGTTTTACGTCCAACACCTGTTGATAGAGACCTGGTTGATACACCAGGCGCGCTGTTCCACGCAATGTGGGCATCGGCGGGTCGTCAGGATGAAGCGCCAGGCGCACGTTGGCCTCCTCAGCGACTGGCAGTAATTCTTCCAGGAACCAGGTGAAGCGCTCCCAGAGTTGCGCCTCTGTCACCGTGCCGATTGTGCCATGCGCGCCAGTGGGATCGAAGGCTTCGGGGTCGACGACCATATTCCAAACCATGCCATTCGGGATGAGCGGCTCTTCTGGCGCATGAAAACCAACCGTGCCGGCATTGCCGCGCGCGGCGTTCCCGTTCGAACGTCCCCACACGCCCGCGATGCTGAAGTTGTAACCCAGCACCGGGATGCCAGCCTTGCCCATGCTGCGGATGATCTGCTTGAGGTGCTCCATCTGTTCGCGCTTTTTTGGCCCGTCAAGCAGCACGTCATACCAATGGCCTGGTTCAAAGTTTTCGATGGCTTCTAGTTCCAGCCCTTCGGCATTGATCGCGGCGCGCAAGTCGCGCATCCATTCGTATGTCCAGCTATCTGCGCTGGGCGCCGAGACCCCAAATCCCATATCTTTGTAACCGACGGTCGCGTTCTTTGATGCCGTTGTATTGAAGTGTCCCACCAGGTGCGCAACGATGTGCGACGCCCCGGCCTGTTTGGCGAAGCGGAAGTTGTCCGCATTGAGCATATTCCCATACAGTCCAAGTCCTAATTTCATCGAAAGTCCTCCACAGAAACGCACTCGATCTGTCAGATGCTGATGCCATTTGCGCCATAGGCGCATCTATGGCATTCTAAGGCGGTTTTGAAAATAGGCATGAAAATGCGCAAATCGGCATTGTTTGCTAAGCTACAGGGACTATAGTAATTTGTTCGCGGAGGCGGACACCAATGTTGGATATCAATGAGACACCTCATCAGCAGACGTTGAGTGACGGGTTTGTGATGCGCACAGCCGCAAACGAGAACGACGTGGAGCGGGTTGCGCAGTTCAATGGCGTCATCCATGGTCACGGCGTCACCGGGATGACGCGGAGCATTTTCCTGCATCACCCGGATACGCGCGGGCGCGACCTGATCTTTGTTGAAGACGCGCGCACGGGCGAGGTTGTGTCTTCGCTGTGCGTGATTCCGTGGAAGTTGAGTTACAGCGGCGTCACGATCAATTCGGGCGAAATGGGCATCGTTGGCACGCTCAAGGAGTATCGCAATCGCGGACTGATCCGCGAGCAGGTGAAGTTCTTCAAGCAGCGGTTGAAGGAACGCGGGTGTGTGATGTCGCATATCCAGGGCATCGGGTATTACTATCGACAGTTCGATTACGAATATGCGATGCCTTTGGAAGGCGGCTACATCATCACCGGGCGCGAAATACCCAGCCAGCAAACGCCAGAATACTCGCTGCGACTCGCCCAGAGCGACGATCTGTCCATTCTCGTATCACTGGCAGACAAGGCTGGCGGCGACCTGAACATTCATTCCGTTCGCAACGAAGCCATTTGGCAGTATTTGATGACGCATTCCGCAGGCGCCGAGACTGAATCCGAGGTGTGGGTTGTGGAAGACGCCGCCCGAAACGCATGCGCCTATCTGCGGTTGCCAAAGTTCCATTTCGGTGAAGAGCTAACGGTAAGCGAGGCCTCACAGATGACCTTTGGTCAGGCGGTTGCGGTGTTGCAGCATGCGACCACCCTGGCTGTCGCGCGTCATATCCCTGGTGTGCGGCTGTGCCTGCCGGCAAATCACATCTTGATGCGGGTGGCTAAATCGTTTGGCGCGCGTGATATGGGCGCCTACGCATGGCAGATTCATATCCCGGATATTGCGAACCTGTTGCGCGCAGTTGCCCCGGCATTGGAGCGAAGAATCGCCCTATCGCCGTTTGCTGGATTCACCTGTGATCTTCCTTTGTGCTTCTATCGTCAAACGGTGGCGCTGCGTTTCGTCGATGGATGTTTGACCAAAGTGATCGATAGTGGAAACACCGATGGCGCCCCAAATAACTTCCCGCCGCGCTCGTTTACACCGCTGGTTCTTGGGTATCGGTCGCTTGGCGAAACCCTGGCAGCTTATCCGGATGCCGGCGTATCGGCGGCAAACCGGCTACTCATCGAAACGCTGTTCCCGAAGGTGCAGGCATTCCTTTATACGATTTATTAACATGGTTACAAAAGAAGGCATCGTCAAATATCAGTTGGACTATCTGCCGGGGCATCCAGTTAACTTCCCTGTGATCGCGTCTCTCAATGCCTGGCGCAAAATCCTGTTCATGGCCAATCTGGTTGGGCAGGATGTGGATCGCTATGGCGGCGCCGGTTACGGTAACGTGAGCCAGCGGTTGGAACGGGCCGTCAAGGGCACGCAACCGCGCTTCGCTATCAGCGGGACGCAGACGGGCGGTCTGGTGGAACTCACTGCGGATCACTATGCGATTGTTACAGAGACGTGGCCTGAAGAGAATCGCGTCGTCGCAACCGGACCGATCATGCCATCGTCAGAGTCCCTGACGCACGGCATGCTGTACGTGGTGGATCAGGCGGCGAACTTCATCCTGCACGCGCATTCCCCAGAGATATGGCAGAATGCGAGCGTGCTAGGAATCCCGACAACCAGCGCCAGTGTGGCCTATGGCACACCGGAGATGGCTGAGGAGGTGCGCCGTCTGTTCCGCGATAGTCCAGTGCGCGAGAGAAAGATTCTATGCATGGGCGGCCATACGGATGGCGTCATGTCATTCAGCCGCACAGCCGAGGAAGCGGGATGCGTCATGATGGCGTATCTGGCGCGCGCGCTGGCGCTGTAATAAGTGTTCGTGAGTTCAGCAGTGCCGGTGCGCCAAGCGCATCGGCAAAGTGACAAGGAGCGTTATGGCAAAGCTAAAGGTGGCAGTGGTCGGAACAGGCAAGGTGGCGGAAAACAACTATCTGCCGTGCCTGGCGAACGAAGCTGATGTGTCTCTGGGTTACTTCAACCGCACACGCGCGAAAGCCGACGCCGTTGCGGCGCGTTTTGGCGGGCAGGTGTTTGGCTCTCTCCGTGAAGTGATCGATTGGCAACCGGATACCGTCATGGTGTTAACGCGTGAGAATGAGCGATTTGACGTCGCGATGGCCTTGCTTGACCTTGCGCCGCGCCGGGTCTTTTTCGAGAAGCCGCTCGTCGCGCACAACGGTCAGGAGAATGTCACAGAACAGGACTTCCTTGATGGCCGAGCTGTGCTCAGAGCTGCGCAGGTCAAGAATTGTGAAACGGCGATGGTCTTTAACTATCGCTTTTTCGAGCATTCGAAACTGGCCAAACGGATTGTGGCGGAACGTGATTTCGGCGCGGTCATGAATGTCACCGGTCTCGTGCATTACGCCTGCTGGAGCCACGCGATTGACTTGATCCACTATTTTGCCGGGCCAATTGCCGAGATCAGTGCTTTGCAGGGTCAGACTGAACACGGCATGTCCTTCCTGCGCGCGCGGGATGTGACCGCGGCATTCCGCACGATGGATGATGCCACAGGCACATTGATCGGCACGACGACTCTGGCGTGGGATTACCCGTTGTTTGAGCTGTCGTTTAACTTCGAGCGCGGTCGCATCCGCATGCAGGACCTCGACGGTGACATGGAAGTGATGGATGCGCGCGCCATTGAGATCGAGCGCTACCACATCAGTGCGGCAAAGTCGCGCTGGGATCAGTACAACAGTTCATTCGTAAAATCTGTAAAAGCCTACCTTGAGTCGATACGGCAGAATGAACCTCCGCCAGTGCCGGGAATCGCCGGTCTGCAGGAACTGCAGTTCGAAGCGGGTCTGAAGCGCTCTATCGCGCTCAATCGCCCGGTTGCACTAAGCAGCGAATTCCAGCTCGCTTAACGTCGGCTCTACAGCGATGTGCATAAGTCATGATCCTGCCCTGGGCAAAGGACTGACCAGGGCGCAGGCGAATTGAGGGCCACGAAAGGAAAAACGTGAAACCTGCAATTCTTGCGCCATTACGTCACCGGACTTTTCGCCTGCTTTTCGGGGGCCAGGTCGTCTCGGATATGGGAGATTGGCTGGACTTCCTGGCGTTAATTGCACTCATAGTCTATCGATGGGACCTGGGGCCGAGCGCTCTTGCCGCGCTTACAGTAGCAGTTGCATTGCCGTTTGCGGTTATCGCGCCGCTGTCAGGAGTCTGGGCCGACCGTCTGCCGCGTAAGACTCTGATGGTCGCCGCGGATCTCGGCCGGGCGCTGGTCGTGTTCGGCCTTGTCTTTGCGCCGAATCTCTATACCATCCTCGCGCTTGTCTTTGTCAGGGGCGTCTTCAGCACATTCTTCGGGCCTGCGCGACAGGCGACGATTGCCTCGGTGGTGCCGCAAGACGATCTCCTTGCTGCAAACTCGCTGAGCCAGCTTTCCTTTCAGCTGAGCAAGATCCTTGGACCGGTGCTGGGCGGGCTCCTGGTTGCCGCGGTTGGTCCTCGTTCCGCGTTTATGGTCGACGCCGTGACCTTTCTCGTCTCGGCAGCCTTGATCGTCCAACTGCCCAACATTGCGCCAGCGGCTCGGACGAAAGAGGAAACTGAGGAGCAGGCGCCGAGTTTCTGGCGCGAGTTTCGGGAGGGGCTATCCTATCTGATCCACCGGCGCTCGCTCTTTATGGCCGTCGCCAGCAATTCGGCAGCACTCTTTATCATCTTTACTTTCGATAGCCTCGGAGTGCTGGCGCTCAGGGAACTGGGCATTGGCGAGGCGCTCTTTGGGCTCACCATCGCCAGCATTGGGCTGGGGACTGCCGCCGGCGCGATCGCCATCGGGCAGTGGGGTAAGCGCATCCACCCGTTTGTGACGATGGGTGCCGGGCAGATCGGGGGAGGGCTCGTCGTCGCGCTCCTCGGCGTCGCGGTGACGCTGCATGCGCGTGGCACGGGCGCCTGGGTGATTGTGTATATGCTGATCGGCCTCTCGGCCGCCGCCGTCTTTGTGCCGTACGGCTACGTCGTCCAGGTGGAGACACCTCCGGAATTAATGGGGCGCGTCTTTGCTACGGCCGGTGGGATCCAGAATGCCTTTCTTTTGCTGGCGCCGCCATTGTGCGCGGTGCTGGCCGAGCTCTGGGGCGTTGGCTTCGTCTTTACCGCCGCGGGCATAGCGCTTGCACTCCTCGGACTGGTGGTGTTCTTCCTTCGGCCGGCCGTCGCAACGCAGGCTGCAACAGAGGATGCCGCGTTGCAGACCAGTGCTGCCTGCAGCGATGTGCGTTGATCATGATCCTGTGCAACGATTACCAGCGTTTATGCAAGCCGTTTTTCGGCATATACTTGCAAGGCTTTTATGGCGTCGCGCTGGCCCGGCCTGTCTGAGCCAAAAATCGAACGGCGCCTTGCTGCAAGTATTGTGATCATGAATTCAATGCGAGAACTTTTTCTACTCGATCCAGACATCGTTTTCTTCAACCACGGTTCATTTGGCGCTACGCCTCGCCCCGTGTTCGAAAGTTACCAGCGCTGGCAACGCGAACTCGAGCGCAATCCAGTCAAGTTTATCGGGCGCACGCAGAACGGGCTGCTTAAACAGGCGCGTGCCACACTCGGCGAGTATCTCGGAACTGATGGCGAGAATCTCGTTTTTGTGACGAACGCGTCATTCGGGATCAACGTCGTCGTGCGCAGTATGAAGCTCGGTCCAGAGGACGAAGTATTGACGACCGACCATGAGTACGGCGCGGTGAACAACAACTGGAACTATCTGGCTGACAAACTGGGTTTCAAGTACATCATCTACCCGATGCCCTTGCCGATGACCACGCAGGAGGCGTTTGTCGAGGAATTCTGGCGGGGAGTGACGCCGCGCACCAAGGTCATCTCAATCAGCCACATTACTTCGCCCACTGCACTGATCTTCCCGGTGCAGGAAATATGCCGGCGCGCGCGCGCGGCGGGCATTATCACGCTCATTGACGGCGCACATGCGCCTGGGCAGATACCTTTGAATCTCGATGAAATCGGCGCAGATTTCTACGTCGGCAACTTGCACAAGTGGTTGTGCGCGCCAAAAGGCGCTGGATTCCTGCATGCGCGCCTTGAATCGCAGCAACTGCTTGAGCCACTCGTCGTGCATGGTTGGCACAAAACGCCGGATCATCCGCAAAGTTTTGTCGATATTCAACAGGGGCAGGGCACGCGCGACAGCGCTGCATTCCTGGCTGTTCCGGATGCGATTGCGTTCCAGAAGGAACACAATTGGGATCAGGTGCGCGCCGATTGTCACGCGCTAGCCGCACAGGCGCAACACCGCATCTGTGAGGAGTTCGATCTTGAGCCATTCAGCCCGGTTAACGCCAATCCCCAGTGGTGGTCGCAAATGTTGAGCATGCCGCTGCCAAATGTTGCCGATCCGCGTGATTTCTCGCGGGTGGTGCTCGAAGACTACAAAATTGAAATTCCTATGGGCGCATGGCGCGGACCGATGCAGGCGCGCATCTCCATTCAGGCTTACAACACGCAGGAAGAGGTTGACCTTTTCGTCGATGTGGTCACAAAGTACGCGAAGACGCATATCCCGACCGCCTGATGTGCGTTCAGGGAATCACTTCCAGCGTATCCAGTCGCGCGTTTTCGCTTTGAGCGATGACTTTGACTGCGTGGTATCCTGCCGGGAGTGAACCAGACAGAACGACTGTTGATTTCGCGGGTTCGGGTGTGGAGAGGCTGACTGTGATGGCCGCCTGGTTATCGATGATCACCAGCATCTCCCCGCACTCGGGCCCGCGCACCGCGTGCAGCCGGTAGCCTGTCCCGTGGAAATTCCACTTAGCCTCTGCGCCGGCCTTGCTGCTGCGATATCCAAGGCCATATCGGAACGCATCGTTCTCTTCCAGCCGCCACTCGGCGCCATCCATCGCAATGGCTGAACCTGCCAGCGCATCGATTGCCAGCCAGTCCTCTGTGCATGGGTGTGTTTCTCCGTCAACGATAAACTGCTCGATGCGCATCACGGTGCCCGCCTCAGCGAGTAGCTGAATACGACCCTCGGACGCCGGGTATGCCAGCATGCACACAGGTTGATCATTCAAACTGATCGCAACGCTGAACTCATCCTGCGTGATTGAGATCGTGTCCGGTTCGTTGGCCGGTTGCGGGAGTATTCCAGTCCAGGTGTCGCGCCGCCCATCTTCATCAAGCGACTCCAGGCGCCAGCGCTCGCCCGCACGTTGCCAGGTGATCTGTTGTGGAAACATCAAGGGATGTGGCGCAGCGTCAGCGACCGTCGTCCCGGGGCCGAGGGGGGATCGGCATCCCCAACTGAGCGACCATGCCCCACTGGACTGTGCTTGGGTCGTCAGGTTAAAGGTTCGATAGTGCCGCTGCAGGATGCCAAAAGCAGGCGCATTTGGCGCTGAAATCACGAACCCATCCTGATAGGGTTCGGCCCAGCGCCGCCGCGCGAGATGCACCGTGCCCGTGTCATCCTGTGTCTTGCTCGTAAAGTAAGCGCGCATCGTTCCATCATCGCTTACTTGTGCTGAAAAGGTCTGTCCCCAGATCCCCTGCGCTTCGGAAGGGCGATTTTCTGCATGCCATACCGATCCGTGTTGATATACCTCCCATGCCTCTGGACGGTGTGCCTCCTCAATCGGCGCCCGGAAAACACATTGGAACGAACGATTGCGCGCCACCGATGTTGCCGGCGCATAGATAAACCCGTCATGCGCAAAGGCGGGGTAGTACTCCATCAAGGCCGGGAGGAATACGTTCGACTGCGGGCACAATAGGAGACCGGGTTCAGAATACGGCCCGGCGGGATTGGATGCGGTCATACACGCCATTGCCCACGTCCCACCGGCGTTGCCCGGTGTGCTCATGGCGTGCAGGATGATCCAGTCATGGCTGCGTTTGATCAGTGTTGCCGCGTACGCGCGCACGTACTTGCCCAAAAGCGGGCGTTGATCGGCGTCCAGGTGCAGCGGATGATCGGCGCGAACAAATGGCCCCTCCGGGCGATCAGCGCTTGCGTAGGCCAGCCCTCCGCGATTGTTGGCATGGTTAGCCCAGTCATAAACCATGTGGTATTGCCCATCGGCGTAGACGACTGAAACGTCGGGCATTGCGCCAGGATGCGCGCCATCGCCGTCAAAAGTCGACGGGTCGCCTTGAATCGCGAGCCCGATTTCCTCCCAGCCGCCGCCAGCGCGCTCGCGCATCACGAGACACGGGCCGCCAGGCCAGTACCCGCGCGGATATAAACCCACATACGCATACCAGCGCCCGGACGGCGGATCGTGAAAGAGGAATCCATTGACCGGCCAACTGTAGGGCTCGCGGCCTGTGTAAATGGGATTGCCATCCTCGCGCACAAACGTGTCCCAGGATGGATCGCCGACAGCACAGTGGTGCAACCATTCATTGCGGTATTCAGAGCGGGAGAAGTCAATAGCTGGCGACATGGTTTTGCGTTACGCGTCCTTTGTGGGCGGCAGATAAATCTCGAAGTCTACCTGCGGACACATGAATATCGAGTGCGGATGTTGCATATCGTGCCGGGCAAGCAAGCCGAGACGCTCGTACAGGCTGAAGTACAGCTCATTTGATTGTCCAAGCGTCAAATCCATTTTCTGATGCCAGATCGAGTAGCGCCCCGGCGCATGATCCAGGCGGTAGAAGAAGCCATCGACCGGATGCGTCAGGATCAGGCGCATCTCGTCGAGTGACGTGAAACCTTCCTGTGCCGCCAGCGCTTCTCCGGAGTCCCAGATGTTGATGTTTGCGCTGCACCATGATGAATCGATTTGCATGCGGTAGGCCATGTAGCGATGCTTCGAGTCATTGTAAGTGCAGTCTACTCGGTAGCGCGCGTAGTGCCATGGGATGCGCCACACAGTCCTTGCGAATTGGACGACTGGCGAACCCAGCGTCGTGCCAAAAAACCAGACGCCGTGCTGTCCCGTTCTTTTGTCGATGATATAGGCGCGGTGGTTGGTCTGAGGAAAGTGAAAGCGCGCAAATGGGAACAGCCGGTGGAATCGGAAGTCGGTGTCCACAAACGGCACAGCGCTGAGCATCGCCATGCGTTTGCCGCCGATCATGAACTCGGGGATCGCGAATCGGTCGGTTGGAATGTGTTTGGCGAGTGCTTTGGCTGGCACTGCGTAGTTGATGAGCGCAAAATGCTGGAGCGATGTTCGCGCGTCCAGCAAGCGCGCTTTGCGCGGCAGGAGCCGTTGCGCCAGCAGGTCGCGATACGCGTTGTGCGTCGGCTCAGCCATTGCGTCGTCCATCAGCCGCCTGCGGCCTTCATGCCAGCCTTCAGAAATGCGACGCTATCGCGCACAAATGCCTGACCGTCCTCGCACACATGATGCATCATCCCACGGCTGTAGGCAAAGTCGCCCGGGGTTGCGCCAATCGTCGAGTTATAGGATTCCAAAACCATGTGCCCATCAAATCCAATTGCATGCAGCGCTGTAAATACCGCATTCCACGGAATCAGCCCATTGTCGCCAGGAGCGCCGCGATCGTTCTCACAGGCGTGCAGCCCCCACAGGCTGCCGCGCGCCAGGCGGATCTGTTCGCCGTAATCGCGCACTTCGGTGACAAGATGGTAGGTGTCCAGGAGCAGTGACAGGTTGGGGTGATTGACTTTCTCGATCATCCGGACGGCCTGTGCCCCGGTGTTCAGCACATGCGTTCGGAAGTGGCTCATGGGTTCAATCACGATCTGGACGCCCTGGCGTTGTCCATAGTCCGCGAGTTTGAAGAGGCCCTCCGCAAGCCAACCCTGTTCGTCATCTGACAGTGGCCGATAGTGCAGCACGCCTGGGTGTCCATAGAGTGCGCCGGTGTAGGCAGTAGCTCCGATCGATGCGCCGGTGTCAACCTGCCGGCAGTGCCAGGTCAGCCCGCGCGCGCGGTTCGCGGCGTCTGGATTTGAGAGATCGCATTCGCGCGGCCAAAGCCCGCCAGGGCTGATCGTGAGTTCTAATCCCAGTGATTGCGCCCTTTGGCGCGTCAATGCCGGGTCAAAGGCGACATCGTCGCCTGTGGCGATTTCAAAACCGTCGAGATCCAGATCGCGCGCGATATCGAGCAAACCAATCTGGTCATCCGACCAGCGATCCGTAAAAATGTAGCAATGTGCGCTGTGCTTGATCATACTTTCTTGTCGATAAACGTTTGCGCGAACTGAACGAAATGATACACGTCAGCGAATGAACTGACCAGACCCAGTGAGACGCGCACGGCGCCAGTGCTCTTCGCATCGATGCAACGGCGGAATTCATCAATCGTCAGTCGATCGGGTTTGATCAGGAAACAGGATGTCAGTTCCTCTGCGGATATCCCAAGCGCTAGTTCGCCGCCGCCTGGATTGCAGAAACAGCCTGTGCGCAACGAGATATTCACGCGATTTGCGGCATACTCGACCAGGCGGTGATCGATAAAGGCGCCATCCGGATCATAGAAGTTGAAAGTCACAGTGCCGCCGCGATTTAATGTCGTCACCGGCCCGTAGATATGAACCAGCGGCGCGCCTGTGCTGTGGCGCAGGGCGGTTAGTTCCTGCAACAACCAGCCAGTCAGACAGTTGGCGCGGGTGTGAATCTGATCGATGCCGATCTCCTCAATATGGCGCAGGCCGATGTCAACCGCTGGCAGCGCCAGGTAATTCAATGTGCCATCTTCGAAGGCTTCGGCGCCTTCGTGAAAGTAGAAACGGTTGCCCTGTACTGATGCGACAGTGATGGTGCCGCCGGCAAACCATGGCCGGTGCAGTTTTGCGAGCGCCCGCTTGCGCGCAATCAGGCAGCCCACGCCGGTCGGGTAACCAAACAGTTTGTAGAACGACAGGCAGACAAAGTCCGGATGCCAGATCGATAAATCCAGCCGGTTGGTTGGGACGAACGCCGCTGCGTCGAGCAGCACGTCCCACCCCTTCGCCTGAGCCTGGGCGATCCATTCGAGCGAGTGACGGACGCCAGAAAAGTTGGATTGCGCGGGATAGGCAAACAACGCATTATGACCCGGTTGCGCGAGGTCCAGGTAAGACGATAGCTTGTTCCCATCGATAATCATGTCCGGCGGGTTAACGGGCGCATAAGTAACCGAGGCGCCTTTTGAGCGCGCGAATTCGCGGATGCCATTAACCGAGTTGTGATTGTCGAAGGTGAGCAAGTACTGGTCGCCTGCGCCGAATGGGTATGACTCGCCAACGAGCTTGAGCGCGCCGCTCGCATTCTGGGTGAAGATCGCGACGTATTCCTCAGGCGAGGCGTTGAAATAGCTGAGCATGTGCGCTCGCGCCTGCTCGACTAACCGCGTCATCGCCACGGAGGTCGGGTTTGTGGAGTGGGGGTTGCCGAAAACGTTGGACAGCAGCAACTCGCTATGTTTGCTAATCTGCGAATCTCCGTACAGACTCCCGCCGGTGTAATCGAGATAGGTGTGCTGGTCGCGGTCGAGTCGCGAGTAGTCGGTAGCGCGCAGGTCATCCAACTGTCCAGTGCTGCAATAGTCGGGATAGTCAAGGCGGAAGAGCGTTTCAGCCGCTGTCAGTCTGCCGGCCATATCTCGCTCGGTTTGAGTGGGTGATGATTGTGCTGACTCCAGGGACTCTAATGAAGGCATGTAGTTCTGCATGGTTTATTTCCGTCGCCGATTGGGATATGCGCTAGCGGGCCGTCACGATCACCACACCTGCGACGCCGGCGCCGGCGTGCGCCGATAGACCGGGCGTGAGTTCAGCATAGGTGACTGATTCAGGGCATGGCAGGCTTGCGCACAGCATCTTGTGCAGCTCGCGCGCGTCATCGATGGCGTTTACATGGATCAGCGCCATTCGTTCGATCGGTTTGCCGCCTGCTGCTTGTGCTGCGCATTCGACCACCCGGCTCAGCGCTTTGCTGCGGGTGCGGACGCGTTCGAGCACTTCCAGTTTGCCATCCTTGATCGTCAGGATCGGCTTTACAGCCAGGATAGTCGCCATACCCGCAGCGAGGTAGCCCACTCGCCCGCTCATCGCCAGATACTTGAGTGTCGAGAGCGCGGCGAACAAGTGCGTCCGTTTGCCGACATCGAGCGCTGCTGCGATGGCTTCTCCTTTTGTGGCGCCTTGCAACACTGCCTCGCGCGCGGCGATTGTCATGAACCCCTGACCCATGCTCAGGCTGTTGGAATCCACGATTGTGATATCGCGATCAGGGAATAAGTCGCGCGCGGCGCCAGCCGCTTGATAGGATGCGCTGATCTTGCTGCTGACGGTAATACAAATGACGGACTCGGCGCCGGAATCGAGCGCCTTCTGGAATGCATCGGCGTACTTGCCCGGAGTTGGCGCCGCTGTTGTCGGCAGTTTTCCCAGCCGGTCGACGCGCTCAAACAACGCTTTATCGTCAATAGTGACGCCGGCATCATAGCTTTCCTCGCCAAACTGGATGCTGATCGGCGCCTGAGCAATATCCAGGCGTTCGGCAACGTCAGCCGGAATGCTTGAGTCGCTGTCTGTCATGATCGCGATGTTCGCCATGTTGGCACTCCAGGTTGATGTGGTTTTAGCTGAGGATGCTGAGTTTGAACGTCCCGCTCAGCGATGCGCGCGGTTGCAGGACGCGCACCCCCGTGCCGGTCAGTTGTTGCGCATACAGGTTAAAACCATCGTTTGCATGCGTCACAGGCTCGACCGCGAAGAATGGCTTGCCGGGCGGCGTATAGACAATGACATGACCGAAAACGGGATCGCATGAGAACTCCAGTCGAACCCCGGACGAGGGGTAGGCAATCGTTGCGCGGCTATCCCAACCGCCGAAGCAATGATCGATGTCGCGCGCGCCCACTGGCGCGAGTGCGCTGAAGTCCATCTCAGCTGGCGCATCGAACATTCCTGATCTGTCGTCAGTCGGCAGGCGCGTGCGAACAGGTTCGACCGCCTTTGCCGTCATTCCGGCAAGCGGAGGATAGACTCCCGCGACGCGCAGTTGCAGTTGTGCTTCATCCGTGGGCGCTCCTCCGAATCCCCGGTTGAAATACGGGTGGAACCCGAAGCCAACGGGCATCGGGCTCTCGCCGGAATTCAGAACCGTTAGGGTGGTTCCAAAGCTATTCCCCTCCAGAGAATAACGGATCTCCGCGCGCAGCGGGAAGGGGAAGTTGAAATCAGGGAACTCGCGCGAGTCAAGCGCGCAGGTTAGCGAGTCCGCCGTGTGTTCCGTTACGCGCCACGGCCGGTCGCGGCCATCGCCGTGGATGGCATACCCTTGCGGCGTGTTGGCGCGCAATGCGTAATGTGTCCCGTCAAAGTCGAATCCTGCCCCTGTCAGCCGATTTGACCAGGGGATCAGATTGAAGGATGCCAGCATCCCTGATAGCGGCATCCTGGATGCCAGCATCCTTGATGTCAACGCCCCTGAACTGTGGGCGGCCAATACCTCTGGAGGCGTCGGGCGCATCAACGGAACCCATGCGCCCTGCCATTTACCCTCAAGCGAAACGATGCTTGCGCCGGGATCGGGCAATACACTCAACCGAAGTGAAGCGTTCTCAATTGTCAGCATTTCATGTCACTGATTTGAAGATCGAAGATTTGCATCAACATAAGCCCGCAGGAGGTCGCCCATGCGCTTCTCCCAGCCCGGCCCCTGGGCGCGAAACCATTTGATGACCTCGCGGTCGACCGGGAGCGCAATCGTCACCCTGGGCGTCGGGGGACGCACCGTGTCGTTCTTGAAGAAAGACGCCTGCAAGGCAGGCTTGTCCATCGGTTCCGTATCGTCGTCATCAAATGCGTACCCCGAATCAGAACTGTTCGAGTCAAAAGGCGGCATGTTCTTCATGGTTCTTTACACCGTGAAATGCTTGAATGTTGGGAGGTAATCCTGGTTCTTGGCCAGCATTTCGTTGACCATTTGTTTGATCTCAGCCAGGGATAACATGGCTGAAGTAAGCGGATCATAGGCAACTGCCTGGAAGATCAGGCGCGGATTTCCTGTGATCGTCGCTTCCACGGCCATTTCTTCGATCTGCGAGCTGATGGAGGTCAATGCAGCGCACTGTGAGGGCAGGGCGCCCACATAAGCTGCCTCGAAACCTTTCTTGCTGACCCACACTGGAATCTCGACGCAGGCGTTCTGGGGCAGGTTGGGGATCAGGCCTGTGTTCGCCACGTTGCCATTGAACGTAAATGGCTCACCGCCCTGCAGCGCGTTGATGATGTAGGCGGCATATTCGTGCCCGCGCTCCAGCGAGATGGGGGTTTCTTTGGCGAACCACTGCTTGGCGTCATCGCGCCAGTTGTCGATGCGTTTTACGTATTCCTTGACGATGTACGCGTACTCGCCAGGGTTCCAGCCCGTGCCGTGTGTGCAGTACTTCTCAAGCAGGTCCGGGCGTTTGCGGAACCACGCGTTGTATTCCGAGTTGTGCCCGCTCGATTCGGTGACGTAGTAGTCGAGGTTGAGGAACATCTCATTGCGCACCTGTTCCTCGTTATAGATAGCCGGGTTCTCGGTCATTGCTGTGCGGATGAGCGGGTAGGCGTCCTTGCCTTTCCATTCATACTTCAGGTACCACGACATATGGTTAATGCCCGCGCAGGTGTAGGTGATCTCGCTCATGGGCGCGCCGATCCACTTTGCCAGCATCTCCGCCGTGCCTTGTACGCTGTGGCACAGTCCGGTGAGTTGGATATTCGTTTCGCGCTGCATGGCGCGGCAAAGCATCACCATCGGGTTGGTGTAGTTGAGCATCACGGCATCCGGGCAATACTTTTCCATGTCGTGGGCGATGCCGAGCATGACCGGAATCGTGCGCATCGCGCGGAAGATGCCGGACGGGCCGCGCGTGTCGCCGATGTTGATGTCGACGCCATATTTCTTCGGTATCTCGATGTCGTGGCGCCATACGTCAACGCCGCCGGCGAGGATTGTGACAAGCACGACGTCTGCGCCGGTGAGCGCCTCGGCGCGATCCAGCGTCGCGACGACCTTCGCCGGGTAATGACCCATCTCGACGATGCGGCTGACGGCGCGATAAGCGAAGTCAAGTCGCTCCGGGTCGATGTCCATCAAACACAGCGTTGCATCAGTGAGAAGCGGGAAGGTGAGGATATCGCGAACGAGTCCGCGCGTGAAACCGAGGCTTCCCGCGCCAATAAATGTAATTTTTGTCATCTTAAAAGTCCTTTCGATAGTCGTTGATTTATTGTAGGCTTTCCCCTGAATAACACAAAACCGTTAAACCTCGAAGATTCGATACGGTTGAATGTTCATCACTCGAGTGCCGCCGACAGTGGTCTCAGCGGGCTGCATTGGCGCGTAATTGCGGTGCTGATGCCCGTGGATCAGGAAGCGAGGTTTGAACTTCTCGATCAACCAGTTAAATGCCTCAAACCCGGTGTGGGCGCGGTCGGGGCCGTCATGGATGCCAAACGCTGGAGAGTGGGTTACCATGACATCCACGCCGTATCCTTTTCTGTTGCGCTGAATAAGCATCTTGCGAGCGAGCCAGATGCTGCGGATCCATTGTTCACCCTGGGTGTACTGGATTGGCACTGACGGCTTATACCGGATGCACCCCTCCAGGCCTGCCAGGGTGATCGCGCGGAACTTCAGCCGGCGCATGTCAAGGTTAATCCATCCCTGGGGCTCGCTCTTGATCTCGCCCTGGTCGCCCACCTCGTACAGGTCATGATTGCCGCGCACGTAATAACAGGGCTTGTTCAGTGTTGACGCCACAAATTCGAGATAGTGGATCGGCAAGTCGCCGCAACTGATCACGGCATCGACGTCGCCACAACGGCGCGTCAGGCTTGGGCTGTAAATCCAATCCTCGACTTCATCACTGATCGCCAGCAATTTCATCTGGTTTGCCTTGAGGCGCTGCATGGCGCCGTTTGATCCTTGACGTTTAGCGGTAGTTCTTCAGATAGGCTTCCATGAACATATCCAGTCCGCCATCGAGGACGGCAGTGCTGTTGCCTGTTTCCAGGCCGGTGCGCGTATCTTTTACCATTTGATAGGGATGCAGCACGTAGTTGCGAATCTGGTTGCCAAACTCGGCCTCGATAAACTCGCCCTTGAGTTTGCGCAGCTCCGCATCGCGCTTTCGCTCTTCGATTTCCTGCAGCCGCACCTTCAGGATGTGCAACGCGCGTTCCCGGTTCTGGCGCATGCTGCGCTGATCCTGGCAAGTAACGATCAACCCGCTGGGGATATGGCGGATGCGCACAGCGGTCTCGTTTTTCTGCACGTTCTGTCCGCCTGCGCCCTGCGATTTGTACGTCTCAATCTCCATGTCGCGCGCGTTGATCTCGATGTTGATCTCGTCATCCTGCACGTCTGGATAGACCTCGACCCGCGCGAACGACGTCTCACGGGTGCTGCCGGCGTTAAAGGGCGATAGTCTCACCAGGCGATGTACGCCCCGCTCTCCCCGCAGGTAACCGAATACTCGATCGCCCTGAATCGACAGGGTGGCGTTCTTGATGCCGGCCTCTTCGCCCGGCGTGTAGTCTATCTCGGACACCTTGAAGTCATGCTGTTCGGCCCAGCGCAGGTACATCCTGTACATCATCTGCGCCCAATCCTGCGCGTCGGTGCCGCCCGCGCCCGGTTGGATGGTGATGATGGCGTCGCGCCGGTCGTGCGGGCCGGAGAACATCAGGTCGAGTTCGGTCTGGTCGAGGTTCTTATTAAGGCTGTCGACCTCGCCAACTAACTCGGCGACTGATTCATCATCGTCGCTCTCTTCGATCAACTCGATCAACACGCCGGCGTCCTGCCAGCGCTTATCGAGAGCATGAAAGTTGTCAATAGATTGTCGCGCGGCAGAGAGTTCTCGCATGGCGGCTTGCGCGCGCGTGGAGTCATTCCAGAATCCGTTCTCCTCGCTCAGGCGCTCAAGCTCTTTGATTCGCGTTTCTTTGCTGGCGACGTCAAAGACGCCTCCGCAGATTGTTCAGTCGCTCCGCGGCGACGCTCAACCTGTCTTTCTGTTCAGATAGTTGCTCGATCATAGTGTGGGTCTCTACTCTTTTTCGTCGAATAAGTTCGCTACAAAGGCTTCAGGGTCGAATTCTTGCAGGTCGGTCATTTTCTCGCCGGTTCCGATATAGCGGATTGGGATGCCAAGTTCGTTCACGATGGCAAACGTGACGCCGCCCTTGGGTGTGCCATCCAGCTTTGTGAGAATCACCCCGGTGACGCCGACTGCTTCTGCAAATCCCTTGGCCTGATTGATGGCGTTCTGACCGTTGGCTGCGTCAATCACCAGCAGGGTCTGGTGCGGCGCATCGTGCACTGAGCGGCTTAATACATTGCGCAGTTTCTTTAATTCCTGCATCAGGTTGTGTTTGGTGTGCAACCGTCCAGCCGTGTCCACGATCAGCAAATCCGCCTTGCGGTTAAATGATGCCTGTACGGCGTCATACACCACGGCGCCTGGATCGCTATTCGGCGCCCCGGCGATCACGGGGACGCCGCTGCGCTCACCCCAGATCTGCAGCTGGTCGATGGCCGCTGCGCGGAAGGTGTCGGCAGCTGCCAGAACGATCTTGCGGCCGTGCTTCAAATACAGGTGACAGAGCTTGGCGATGCTGGTCGTCTTGCCTGAGCCATTGACCCCGACGACCATGATGACCTCAAGCAGGAGTTTTGCGTCGTGAACCGGAGTTGCTTTTGGCCCAAGCAATGCAACAAGCTCGCTTCTGAGCACCCCGCGAAGGGCAGAGGCTTTTACGATGCCTTCAGAGGCTGCCCGCTTGCGCAAGTTTGTCAGAAGCTTCTCCGTCGTTGGCGCGCCAATATCGGACTGAAGGAGCAGCGATTCGAGGTCATCCCATGTTTCATCGCTGATATCGGCCTGCCCCAGCACCGTCTGGATGCGACCAAGGATGCTATTGCGGGTCCGGGCGAGAGTTTCACGAAGCGATGGCATGATCGATACCTGTTTATCCTTGTCCTTTCAAACTAGTGCTAGAGTTTATGTGAAGTCGACGTGTTTTAGAAAGGCTAACTATACCTGAGGCGCATCTAATCTTCAATAGATAGTGTGCCGATCTGGATGCCGTCTGAGTTGTCACTGGTGCGCAATCGTGGCGCGCCGGGCTTGGACGGGTCGTACAGACCCACCCGAATGACATAAGTGCCGGGTTTCATGTCATCCGAGATTGGAATCCCGTAGGTCTTAATCGGGGTGTGGATGTCTGCATCTGTCAGGGCTAAATCGAGTTGTGATGGCACCTGGTTATTTTGATCGAGCACATGGATGAATATCTTTTCAGCGCCACTAAGTTTGGCGTTGTCGGTGTTCCACTGAAGATACACTTCCAGCACCTTGCCTTTGACCGTTGTGCGCATCTCGGTCATCGGGCGCGCCAGCGCAGCTTGCAGCTTAAGCCCATTGCTGTATGAAATGCCAATGGGCTTGAGGTCGGCAGGATTCGCCCTGCTGTACATGTAGATCCACCAACGACCGGTGAATATCTGGTTTACCCTCGTGTATTGTGTGGATAGCGCCGTATGCGCAATGTCCTTTCCCTTGCCCCCATTCCACCAGTGATCGGCGTCTTCACGCAGGATCACGCGCTCAACGCCGGCATCTGCGAGCGCTTTCGCGTCCGCAATGGCCCCTGGCAGGTCGATTGCGCGAGCGGGAATGTTGAAGGCGGCCGGGTAACCGCTGTAGTAAAAGGTCATTGCCGGTTCGGGCACATTCTGGGCAACGCGAAACTGTTCCGGCGTCACGTTAGCGGAGAAGGTCTTCACGATCCACACAAAGGGTTTCCACGAACTGGGCGTGTTGCGATTCGCGAGGTAAGATCCGCGCAAGCCGATAGCCAGCCCTGCACAGATTCCGACAGCAAGCACAACCGGTGGAACCACCTGGAGCGCGAGCCGGATACGGTTGCGCCCGGTTTCCCATATCGGTGCAATCGCGGCTGCGACGAGCAGGTAAAAAGGCGCCGAAGTTGCGATCACCTGCCTTTCGGCAAATGTGGACCGACCGCGCGAATCAAGATAAGACAGGATGAATGGCACACACAGGAGCGACACCAGCAGAACGGCGCTCCACCTCTGGCGCGGCCCAGCTACGGATAGCCGAACCACGCCGACGACGAGCGCCAGCCCAGCCAGGAGTGCGAACATGTCCTGAACTGGTGAGGCGTTCTGTCCGACGGCGAACACCCCGGCCATCAACCGCACCATGAATTCCGCAGTGGGCGAGAAGTAACTCGCGCCCGGGTAGTTGTGCAGCATATCGCGCACGAGCAGATACCATGGCGCAAAGGCGATCAGGATCACCATCTGGGCAATCACCCAGCGCGTGAGCCGGCGCCAGTGATCCTTCAACGGCGTCCGCAGGGTGACTGCCAGCATGAAGACGTTTTGCGCAAGCAGGATCGTGCCCGTAAAGTAGTGCGTGTTGAGCGCCAGATAGCTGACCAGGACATAGGCGATGAGGAACTTCACCGCTTGAGGGGATAGCGCAGCAGCCAGAGTAGCCCTCAAGCCGCGTTGATTGCTTCGCAATGGGGCGGGGGCGCACATGAGTAATTCAACAGCAAGCCAGGTGCTGAACAGCGTCAGCATCAGGCTCAGGCTGTACATCCGACCGTTGCGAGACTCTCCGATCAGAAAAGGACTGAACGCGACCAGGACGCTGGCGATCACTGGAATGACGCGCGAATTCTTTCGATAGCTCAGCCCCAGACGGCGCCCCAGCCGGTAAATGAGCGCCACGGATGCCACGCCGAAAAGGACGCTCTCGTACCGAAAGGCAAACTCGGACCCGCCGGCCAGGAGGAGCCAGAAGTGATTGATGAAGTAGCTTGCGACAGGGTGGGGTTCGGCGATGGTGAGGGTTGTGCGAACGATTCCTTCGAGTGAGTCGATGCTGAATGCGTAACTGAACGCTTCATCACCCTCAATATCATTGAAGTCGAGCTGGTAAGTGCGAACCGCAAATGCGCTGAGCAGAATACATACCAGTACTATCAATACACCGGCTGGCACACGGGTGTTGCCGAGTTTTGGCGGCCTTGTCAGCGCCGGAGTTGCCGTCGGGAGTGCCGTCGTCATATCAGGATTACAGTCCTCAAGGATTCAAAGCAATTCTACTGAGTGTTATGACCGTCCGTTCAAGTAGCGTTGCAGGAACTGCTGTGTGCGCGCATCCTGCGGGACGCTGAATATCTGTGAGGGCGCGCCTTCTTCCACGATGTTACCATCCTCCATGTACACGACCCGATCGGCGGTGTCACGGGCAAAGCTTATCTCGTGCGTGACAACGATCATCGTCATGCCTTCATTGGCAACCGCCTCCATGACGTTGATCACTTCACCGATGAGTTCGGGATCGAGCGCAGAGGTCGGTTCGTCAAACAGCATCACCTTTGGATCCATCGCCAGCGCGCGCGCAATGGCGACGCGTTGCTTCTGGCCGCCTGATAGACGGGCGGGGTACTCGTCGCGCTTATCGATCAGTCCCACTTTCCCCAGGAATGATTCCCCGATCTCCACCGCCTGAGCGCGCGGTATCTTCTTGACAATCAGCAATGCCTCGATGACATTGTCGATGACTGATTTATGAGGGAAGAGGTTGAAGTCCTGGAACACCATCCCGGTCAACAGGCGCACCTTGTGGATGCGCTCTTTGCGCTGACGACCGGTTAGCGCCGGGGTCACTTCCACGCCATCCACTTCTATCGACCCTGAAGTGGGTTCTTCGAGGAAGTTGATCGAACGCAACAATGTGCTTTTACCACTCCCGCTCTTGCCAATCACGCAGACGACTTCCCGCTGGCTGACCTCCAGTGATATGCCTTTCAGGACATTCAACTTGCCGAAAACCTTATGCAGGTTCGTGATGCGGACCATTGGATTTCCCATCGATCACCTGTCTCCCCGGGCGAGCCGCTTTTCGATGCGGGATTGTATCGCCTGCAAGGCGATCGTCAACACCCAGTAGATGCCTGCGGCGATCAATAGCGTTTCCATTGAGCGGAAGTTTTGCACGCCGACCTTTTGCGCGCGCCACAGCAACTCCTGCACGCCGATTACTGATACCAGCGCGGAGTCTTTAGTCATCGCGATGAAATCGTTGCCGACAGGCGGAATGATGATGCGGATCGCCTGAGGCAGCACGATGCGCCACATCGTCTGTCCCGGCGTCATTCCCAGCGCAGTCGCTGCCTCCGCCTGGCCTTTGCTGACGGATTGGATGCCCGCGCGGAACACCTCGGTCATGTAGGCGCCATAGTTGAGGGAGAGCGCCAGTATGCCGGTTGGCAACGCCGGCAGGAGCAATAGATTACTGAGCAGCGAGAACTGTTGCTCAAAGTTCGGAATTAACTTAGCCAGTTGCTGGTTGATCTGTGGCAAACCAAAGTACAGGATGAAAATCTGCACGATCAGCGGGGTTCCACGGATGAGCGACACGTAGAACGTCGATATTCCATAGGCCAGCGGATTGCGCGACAGACGCCCGAGCGCGCTCAGGAAAGCCAGGATGATCGCGCCGATGATCGAGATAACCGAGATGAACACGGTCGTGATGAGACCGACCCGCCACACGTCACTGGTGCCTTCGCCATAAACGATGAAGCGCCACCACTCGCCGATGAACCCCACGTTGAGCCGGATCAAAGAGAAACCGAGTCCGCCGCAACCCAGGATGACCAACCAGACGAGGATGACTTTGAAAACGAAGGATCGCGCCAGACGGCGCACTGCTAATGACGGGTCAGTCATCTTGATCTATTGTCCTATTTGGGCAGAACGCTCAGATCGTAGCCGAAGTATTTCATGGCGAGTTTTGAGAGCGTGCCATCGGTGTGCATATCGTTGATGGCTGTGCTGATGGCTTGCGCTAATTTGCTGTTGGGCGCGCTCGACTTGTCGATTGACGCGGCAAGCGCCTCGGAATAGACGGGTTTACCAAGGAATGCGATGGGCGCTCCCTTCTGGATGCCGTCGTTGATCACGTTTGCGGCTGTCAATACCGCGTCGTATTCCTTGCGCCCGGATTGGATGGTTTGAATGCACAACTGGTCGGTTTCGACCGGCGCAACAGTAATACCCTTCGGCGCCGGCGTGGTGATTGAATCTGAAGTCAGCTTGCCATTGAGGTAGTCCTCATAAGTGGTTGACTTGGCGACGCAAACAGTCTTGCCTTTCAGGTCGTCCACTGTCTTGATTGTGTTTGTCAGATCAGCCCGAATGGCGAATTGCGCCAGCGAGTAGTAGTAAGCTGGCGTGAAATCGAGCACCTTGGCGCGTTCGGGGGTGATCGTCATGCTGCCGATGCTGACGTCCCATCGGCCGGCCCAGTTGCCGGCTGTGATGGCGTCCCACTGCGGCGTCGCAAATTCTACTTTTACGCCCAGCCGCTTGCCCACTTCGTTTGCGGTGTCAATGTCAAATCCCGTCCATTCCTTCGTTTTCTCGTCGAAATAGCTCTGCGGGGCGTAGTTCGCATCCGTGCTGACGCGGATTACCCCGCGCTCCTTGATCGTGTCGAGCAAGTCCTTGGGCCCATCTGTCGGCTTTGGAGCGCTTGTTGCGGCGGGTTGTGGGACGGCGGTCGGCGCGATAGTCGGCGCAGGCGACCCTCCACAGGCTGCAACTATGGCCGTCAGAATAAGGCCGCTGGCAATGACGCTGAACTTACGGGCTGGGTGATAAAGCATATTACTATTCCTCCTGATTGGGTGTGCTTGAGAATGGCGTTCAGCCACTGCTGTGTTCAACGCAGTGGGTTAATGCGGAGGATTGTAGGGCGTAACACGAAGATGTCAACCTTTTAGTAAAACCGTTCCACGGGCCACTTTTTTCGGCGCGCCAATGCGGCCAGTTTTGAATCAGGATTGACTGCGACAGGATGTCCGACGATGTCCATCAACCAATGGTCTGAATAGCTATCACTATAAAAGGTGCAATCGGCCAGACTTTCTTTGCGCTCCTGTGCAATGCGCTCTCCCCAGTATTTCTTGCCCTCAGCGTAACAATGCATGCCGACGACATCGCCAGTGAACGCGTCATTGACTATTTCCACCTGGGTGCAGCAATAGGGCACGCTCAAATGCCGCGCGACTGGCTCAACCGCAAACTGTGTGGATGCAGAGAGCAGTATCACAACATCGCCACGCCGCTCATGCTCGCGCAGACGGGTAATTGCTTTCGGGGCAATGTAATGCACCAGCGAGTCTTCGAACCACTTGTCGCACATGACCTTTGTTGCGACGGCGTCGCCACCTTTGACGCTCTTGCTCAGGCGCGCCAACGCCTTGGGAAAGTTAAGGAGATTGAGCGAATACTGCATGCTGATAATCATCACATTGACGACTTCGTTGGCGCTGATTAACCGCTGTTGCATCAAGTAACTGACGTATAGAAGGCTGCTGCTTTTGGTCAGCAGCGTTTTGTCCATGTCGAAAAATACAATTCCCATCTTCTTATCCGAACAAATCGGTCTCAATCGGCTGCCCTTTCTTTACAGCCGGGTATACGCGTGAAAAAGTCTCTGCATTTTGCGAGCGCCGGAAGGCCAGTTTGGTGATGATGTTGCCCTGCTGGGTCGGCGGGCGCTGGCTATTGTGACACGCCGAGGCTTTTTCCTTGTAGGAGACATACTCCTTTGTGTAGATTCTCGTTGTAATTGGAACAAACCATGAGGTCATTTCGACAAGGTCAATGTCTTTGTTGCGCCCGAATTCCCGCGGGTTCTGGCCAAAGAGCGGCAATAGACGAACGGCTATCGTCAGGAACCGGCGCGAAAATGCCGTGACATACAGGCGCGGGATGACTTTGTCCGCCGACGCCGGCGGTTCGCCGATTACTGCGGTGATTCCCTGTTCATTCTTGCCGAACTTCAGGCCATACATCATCTCGTAGGCCCGGATCGTCGCGAGGTGCAGCTTGATATGGTCTGGATGCCCGTATCCGCCAAACTGGTCATGGGTGATGATTGTATCGGGCTGGAGTTTCTCGATATGCGCGATGATGCGTCTGGCAACATCGTCCGTTGCGGCGGCGAAGAGCGATGATGGATGCCGGTTGTCGTCCGATCCAAGCATCCCGGAGTCGCGGTAATTCAGATATTGCACCCCCGCAAGCCCAAGCTCATGCGAGGCGCACTCGAGTTCGTGCGCGCGCAGTTCCGCCACATCCGTGTAACCCTGCATGTATTCCGGGTCAACGGTTCCCGATTCGCCGTGTGTGCCGCATAAATACCATGTGGAGACGCCTTCGTGAGAGTATCTAGCCAGTGTGCTGCCAATTCCAAACGATTCATCGTCGGGATGCGCAAAGATCGCTACGAGCTTTTTCATAATTTGGTAACTTCGGAAAGGATTTGCAGGGTTGTTTCTATTTCAGCGCTGCTCACCCAGCAGTGGATAACAGCGCGGATGGTGCGCGGCGCCACATCAAACATCTTCACGCCATGGGCTTCAGCCAGCCGGCACAGTTCCACCGCGCCGAACGGCAAGTCATCGCTCAGATCAAAATAAACCATATTGGTCTGCACAGCGGCCATGTCAACGCACAGGCCGGGAATGCGCCCGATGCCTTCCGCCAGTCTGCGAGCATTGGCGTGATCTTCTTTGAGCCGATCGACCCTGTGATCCAGCGCGTAGACGCCCGCTGCAGCCAGGATGCCCGCCTGGCGCATGCCGCCGCCCAGCATCTTGCGTCGTCGCCGCGCTGTCTTGATGAACGCCTGCGACCCGCACAACACCGAACCGACCGGCGCGCCCAGACCTTTGCTCAGGCAGAAAGTGACGCTGTCGGCAGCGCGCGCCAGAGCGGCGACATCGATGCCCAGCGCGACGGCTGCGTTAAAGAGGCGCGCGCCATCAATGTGCAGCACCAGTCCATGACCGTGCGCCAGATCAGCGACCTGTTGCGTGTATTCCGCGGTTAGCACAGTCCCGCCGCTGCGGTTGTGCGTGTTCTCGATGGCGATCAAACGGGTGATGGGATGGTGTTCGTCGTCAGATCTGATCGCGGCGGCGACATCTTCAAGCCGCAAGGTCCCGTCGCGTTGTGTCGGCACGATATGCGGGTGAATCCCGCCGACAGCCGCTGAACCGCCCGCCTCATTGATAAAGATGTGAGATGAGTCGCCAATGATGATCTCGTCGCCGCGCCCGCAATGGGTGAGTAATGCGATGAGGTTCCCCATGGTCCCACTGGAGACGAATAGCCCGGCTTCCTTGCCCATGCGCGCCGCGGCCATTTCCTGAAGCCGGTTTATCGTCGGGTCTTCACCAAGCACATCATCGCCTACTTCGGCCTGCGCCATGGCGGCCCGCATTTCATTCGTCGGAACGGTGACCGTGTCGGAGCGCAGGTCGATGAAGTTGTTAATACTCATGCTTTCAGTCCTTGCCACACGCGTTCTGGCGTCAATGGTATTTGATAGAAACGTTTGCCCGTCGCGTGAAATACTGCATTTGCGATCGCGGGAGCAACGCCGTCCATCGGAATCTCGGCGACCGCTTTGGCGCCAAATGGCCCGGATGGCTCGTATGTCTGCACCAGGATGGCCTCAAGCTGCGGCGCTTCATCGGCGCTGTAGATGCGATACGGGCCGAATCGCCGCGTTAAAAGCGCGCCTTTCGAGTCATAGACCATCTCTTCGCATATGCCATATCCGGCGGCTTGCAGGTTGCCGCCTTCAATCTGTCCGCTTGCGGTCGCGGGGTTAATCGCGACGCCGCAATCGACCGCCATGACAAGGCGTTTTACAGTGACTTCGCCGGTCTCGATGTCGACCTCAACTTCGGCGAATTGCGCGCCAAAGGGCGGTGGTGATTCATAGCTCATATGCGACGCTGTCGCCATGATCTGGTGCTGGTTTTCCTGGTGCGTCGCAAACAGCGCGATCTGTTGCATGGTGATGGTTCGGCCATCCGGCGCCCATGCTTTGCGGTCGTGCAGTGTGATGTTCGCCGGTTCAACCGGGGCGATTTGTGCGCTGGATACTGCGGCGCCGCCGACAGCCTGACCGTAACCCTTGCCAAACATATGGGCGGCGACATCCTTGATCTGTTGCGCAACCTGTTCGGCGGTTTTCTTCGCTGCGCCGCCGGTGATAAAGGTTGTCGATGAGGCATAGGCGCCAACGTCGAACGGCGTGAAGTCCGTGTCGGACGAGTACACGATCATGTCCTCCAGCGGCACGCCAAGCGTTTCTGCGGCGATCTGTCCGATAACAGTGTCGCTGCCGGTGCCAATGTCGGTGCCGCCGACCAGCACGTTGAACGAACCATCGTCATTCATCTTGATGCTGGCGGCGCCCATATCGAGACCGGCAATCGCTGTGCCGTGCATGCAGGTGGCGACGCCGATGCCGCGCCGGATATTCGGGCGGGACGGGTCAATGCGCTTCGCATCGCGGTTGTCCCAATCGACTGCCGCCATGCCCTGCTGGTGACACTCCTCAAGCGCACAGGTCTTGATCACCTGGTCAAAGCCTTCTTTGGCCTCGCCAAGCGCTTTTGCCAGCGGCAGCGGGTCGCCTACTTTCACCCAGTTTGGCCGCCGGAACTCAATCGGGTCCATGTTGAATAACAGCGCTGCTTCGTCCATCAGGCATTCGAGCCCGAACTCGGCCTGCGGCGCCCCATAACCCCGGAATGCGCCGGGCGTCGGGATATTCGTGTAGACGATGTCACAGTCAAATTCCCTGTGCGGGCAGCTGTACGTGCTGAGACCACGCAAACCGCTCACCGTCTGCACCGTAATGCCGTGTGTGCCGTAAGCGCCGGTGTTTCCAAGCACATACTGCCGTAGCGCGTGCAATGTGCCGTCCTTCTTGAACCCGGCCTTGAACACGACCCGTTGCGGATGGCGTGAGCGCGCGGATGTGAACTCCTGTTCGCGGGTGTATTCAAAGCGCACCGGTCGACCCGTTGCGAGCGTGAGGTGCGCACACAGGTCTTCGATCAGCATTTCCTGCTTGCCGCCAAAACCGCCGCCGACGCGCGGCTTCACCACGCGGATCTTTTTGACTGGCAGGCCAATCAAGGGCGCAAGCATGCGGCGGACGTGAAATGGCACCTGGGTGCTGGTACGGACGACGAGCCGGTCGTCTTCATCAAACCAGGTCATACAGATATGCGGCTCAATGCTGGCTTGCTGCACCTGCTGCACGCGATATTCGCGCTCGATGATGACATCACTTTCGGCGAAGCCCTGGTCGATATTTCCGACCAAGGCATGTGCTTCGGCGACCAGGTTACGCTGCGCGTCCTTGATGCCGATGGCGTCCTTCTCGTCGTGAATGATCGGCGCGCCGACTTTGAAGGCTTCGTCCGGGTCGAACACAGCCGGTAGAACCTCGTAATCCACTTCGATCAGTTCGAGCGCCCGGGTCGCGATTTCCATGCTCTCCGCGGCAACGACAGCCACGCGGTCGCCGATATGACGCACCTTGTTATCGAGGCTGACTTGGTCGTACGGCGGCGGGTTGGGGTAGGACTGTCCGCCAGAGGCATACACCACGCGCTTCACGTCCTTATACGTGAGCACCGCGTGGACGCCGGGCAATTGCTTCGCCGCATCGGTTCGAATGTCCAGGATGCGCGCATGGGCGTGCGGGCTGGTGAGCATCGCGGCATAGAGCATTCCGGGCATGGGATAGTCGTCCACAAACGCCTGTTTGCCCTGCGCCAGCTTGACGGCATCCACCTTCTTCTCGGCTTTTCCGACGACGTTTGTCTGCGGCTCCGGGGCGACCATAAATGGCGCGAGTGTATTGGTGAGGGTATCGGTTTGGGTGCTGGTCTGGCGCTGCGTGTTTTTGTCGCCGCGCGGTGCGTTTCCCCAGGGCGTGTCGCCGGTCGATGGCGGCATGAATGATCCGCTGGGGATGACCCGGTTGAACGCCGGTGGGAAGGTGTCCTTTGTGTCACCGCGCAGCATCGCGGCCGCATTTAGCACCGCCTGCACCGGCTTCACATAGCCCGTGCACCGGCACAACACGCCGCTCAATGCCTCGCGCGCGTCGGCCTCGCTGGGGGAGGGATTGCGATCTAATAGCGCCTTGGCCGCCAATATCTGCGCCGGCGTGCAGTATCCACACTGGATCGCGCCGTTCTCGATGAACGCCTGCTGCAGCACGCTCAACTGGGTGCGATTCCCAAGCGATTCAACAGTGGTGATTTCAGCGCCGTCGGCCTGACTCGCCAGCATGACGCACGTGTTGACCATGCGCGCTGCGGCTGCCGAGGCGGTCTGAGCTGGTTTGAACAAAACGCTACACGCGCCGCACTCGCCAGTTTCGCAACCGTGTTTAACGCTGTAATAGCCTTCGCGCCGTAAAACCGTCAACAACGTTTCGTTGATAGCGATGTTCAGGCTCTTATTGATCCCATTGATTTTAAGCTGGATATTCACCCTGTTACCTCTGAGCTTTCATGGCAGAACCCATGTGAGCAAGCCTGCCTGATTATACCGACGAGCGTCAACTGGCATGGCGATCATTTCCGCTGCCTGCAACTTGGAGTACCGAGTACCGGCAATGGCATTTACCGTCATGATTGCGAACTGCGCAACTGTTATGCAAGGCATCCACATCAAGAAGTGGATAAGGATGCAAAATGTGTATGTGTTTCCCTGCGCTGTTATGATTAATCACGTCTGCATTCATTGGATGACTGACCACGGTAGATGGTTGTTTTCGTTGAGTGTGGCATAGACGCGCAGACAAAAGTTGATAGACGCGCTTTGGTAGAGACCAATTGATTATGAGTTCAAGTTCAGCCAACTGACTAATACATCTTTGCGTAAGCGCGTATTCAGAGCGTTGTCCCAGCAGGATTTCGAGTCATGGGCTGTCATCGCCGACAAGACAGTTCTGTCAGATACATTTCGTGTCATGAGTGGACTCGATGTTTACCTCTATTTTGTATCCGAGCTGATTCAACTCATACCTCCTTCACAACGTGAACAAGACACTCTGATACTAGACGAATTCGGCTCTTCCGCGAAGACGCGCACTGAGCTACGGCGTGTATTGAAAGATAGAGACGTACGGCCCGGATTTCATCGCACTCGGACGGCGCGATCACATACTGAACCGTTGCTTCAGGTTGCTGACCTTGTTGCTGGGGCTATTGCGCGACGCGACACTGGGCAAGGCTCTGATCCGTATGATTTATTAGCGTCGAAAATGAAGCGCGTTCTGGAATTTAGAGAGTAAACAGAACCCGCTCTACTAGTCATTACTGCACTTAGCAGGTGACAGGCGACCACTGGCGGTCACTTTTCGTAGAGCGGGAGAAGTCGAATCGACTTTTCTATACTATGATTATACCTTGAGTTTAGAGTGCACCCCATCGCCCTACGTTGAGGGCAGGGCAATTGCATGTCGCCATAATCGGTCTCATTAGCTACACCTTGACTGGTTATGTACCTTATATGTCGCCAATTGCGGTTACATAATCGAGTAACGATGCCAAAAATGGCTATCGCGTACATCGATGTGCGCAAAATGGCGTCAACAAAGTCGACGTGCAATTGCCCTGACGTTGAGGGGCAGCGTCACTGGGCGGGCGGCTATTACGGGTACAATGGTTATGGAAGAGTGAAAATGCCGGAGCTAACACACGAGCAAATGATAGAAGAGATCGTCTCCCAGAACACTACAGCGCCTTTCGCCAGGCAAGCTGTGTCGGTGGAAGATCAGAATCGTGCTGCTGTGTTGAGGGCGATTGATGTCACATTGCAGGAAGACGCCGCGCTATGGAAGGAACTGGCAAAACACTGATCATTCCGACTGTTATTGGGCATGGACACGGTTGATACAGCGATTCACTATGCCACAAAACGAAGCTGCCGCTCGCATCAAAATCAACAAGCTGCTCGAAGCTGCCGGCTGGCGTTTCTTCGCGGACAGCCATGGCCCTGCTAACATCCGGCTGGAATCGGGCGTGACGATCACGTCGAAGGGACTTGATGCGCTGGGCGCGGATTTCGATAAAACCTCGAAAGGGTTCATCGACTTTTTGCTGCTCAACGAGAAGGGGTTTCCCCTGGTCATCCTCGAAGCAAAATCCGAGGACAAGGACCCGCTTGTGGGCAAGGAGCAGGCTCGCAAGTACGCGCGCTCGCAGAACTGTCGCTTTGTCATCCTGTCGAATGGCAACCTGCATTACTTCTGGGACCTGGAACGCGGCAACCCGTATGTGATTACGGCCTTCCCAAAACCCGATTCGGTGGCCGGCTACCTGAAAGTCGTCCCCAACCCTGCGCACCTGATTTCGGAAGCGGTGGGCGAGGATTACATCGCCCTCACGCAGCGACCGGGTTATGCTGCTGAGGCCGCCTGGAAGAAACCCGCCGAGCGCCCTGGCTTCATTGAGCGCAACAGCCTGCGCTTTCTGCGCGCCTACCAGATCAGGGCGATTACCGCGTTGCAAACCGCCGTCAAAAAAGGGCACGACCGTTTTTTGTTTGAGATGGCGACCGGAACAGGCAAGACGCTTACCGCAGCGGCAGTGATCAAGCTTTTCCTGCGCACCAGCAACGCCAGCCGCGTGCTATTCCTGGTGGATCGTCTGGAACTCGAAGAGCAGGCGAGGAAAGCCTTCGTCAAGGTGCTGGCCAACGATTACAAGACCGTCGTTTACAAAGAGAGCCGCGATGAGTGGCGCAAGGCCGAGATCGTCGTCAGCACCGTCCAGTCGCTATTGTTCAACAACAAGTACCGGCAACTGTTCTCGCCCACGGACTTCGACCTGGTTATCTCTGACGAAGCGCATCGCTCCATCGGCGGCAACGCCCGCGCGGTGTTCGATTACTTCATCGGCTATAAACTGGGACTCACAGCGACGCCGAAAGACTACCTGAAGAAGCTCGACCGCTCTGCGCCCGCATCCGCCAATGACCCGCGCGAATACGAGCGGCGTATATTGCTCGATACCTATCGCACCTTTGGCTGCGACGACGGCCAACCCACCTTCCGTTACTCGTTGCTCGATGGCGTGAAGGATGGTTTTCTGATCAACCCGACCGTGGTGGACGCCCGGAGTGATATCACGACGCAGCTCCTCTCTGAGAAAGGATTCGTGGTCGAGTACAAGGACGACGAAGGCGATGATCAGACGGAAACCTTCCGGCTGCGCGAGTTCGAGAAGCGTTTCTTCGCCGAGGCCACCAACCAGCTTTTCTGCAAGACCTTTCTGGAGCACGCGTTGCGCGACCCGATCAGCGGCGAGATTGGCAAGTCAATTGTCTTTGCCGTCAGCCAGCACCACGCCGCCAAACTCACCCAGATTCTGAACCAGATGGCCGACCGGATGTTCCCTGGCAAGTATCAGTCGGACTTCGCCGCGCAGGTGACCTCGCAAGTGGCCGATGCGCAACAGTTCACGATCAACTTCACTAACAACACGCTGCTTGGCTCGGCCAACTTCATGCCTGCCTACCGCACTAGCAAGGCGCGTGTGTGCGTCACCGTCGGAATGATGACAACAGGTTACGACTGCCCCGACATCCTCAATCTTGGCCTGTTCCGACCGATCTTCTCGCCCACCGATTTCATCCAGATCAAGGGACGCGGCACGCGCCGGCACAACTTCCTCGAACAGCTTTTCGACGACGGTTTAAAAGACAGCATCAAGGATGCCCGGAAGCGCACTTACAAGCTCTTCGACTTCTTCGCCAACTGCGAATACTTCGAGGAGAAATACGATTACGATCAGGTCATCAAGCTGCCCAAACCCGGCATGCCTCCCGGCGCAGAGACGGGCAGCGGCCCAACCGGCAACGGGGGAGACTACGAGCACCTCGGTGCGGACATCCTCATCGACCTCAAGGAACAACCCGTCGGGTACCAGGGCATGAAGATCGACCGCATGTTTTACGAGAAGTTCGAGGACGCCGTGCGTGAGAACCCGGCCATCGCCGCAGGGGTGAAAGAAGGGCAATGGGAACGCGTGACGGATTACGTCAACCGCGAGGTATTGAACAAGCCGAACGAGTTTTACACGCTCGAAAAGCTGCGCAAAGCCGCCGGTGTGGATCGCCGCCTGTCCCTGCGCGAAATCCTGGAGAAAATCTTCGGCTTCATCCCCGGCTTCAAATCGAAGGATGAACTGCTGGAAGAGGAGTTCGCCAAGTTCGTCGCCGACTACAAGCCGCAGGACGCCGCCACGATCCCCGCGCTCAGGAACTACTTCAAGGCCTACGCAACGAGCGACCAGATTCGCCACATCATCGAGAGTGGGCAGTTGACCGACCTGGCTACCAACCCGGCCTTCTCAACGCGCGATTACCGCGCAGTGCCGTCCAAATACCGCGCGATCATCCCCGAATACATCAAGGACTATGTGCCCTTGAATCAGTTCACCGCATAAGCATGCGGAGAAGATTGAACCACGGAAAACACGGAATCAGAACAGACAAATCTATCTTTCTCATCTGCTTCCGTGTATTCAGTGTTTTCCGTGGTTACATTCTGTCCGAATCCGGTTTTCAAGCCACAGAAGACTTTGAAACAGACATGGAGTTACAAAAATGGCCGACTTGCTTTACTCCGATAAAAGCTATCAAATCCGTGGGGCATTCTTTGAGGTGTATCGCGAAATGGGCTGCGGGTTCCTGGAAGCGGTCTATCAGGAATGTCTCGCGTTGGAGTTTACCCGCCGGAACATTCTCTTTAAGGCTCAATACGGGTTGACACTGCAATACAAGGGTGACACTCTGGTGCAGGTGTATCGGCCAGACTTCATCTGTTATGACCTCGTCATCGTCGAGATCAAGGCTGTCAAGGAACTGGCGAGCGAGCATCAAGCGCAGGTTCACAACTATTTGAGAGTCACCGGCTTGAAGCTGGGTCTACTGGTGAATTTCGGCCACCACCCACAGGTCGAAATTGAACGCATTGTGAGATAACGGAGAAGATTGAACCACGGAAAACACGGAAAGGACGGAACCAGAACAGATAGGACTGGTGGTCGTGTCTACATCCGTCTATTCAGTGTATTCCGTGGTGAAGATCAGAATCCGGAGAGTCAACCACGGAATACACGGAAAGGACAGAACCAGAACAGATAGGACTGGTGATCGTGTCTTGTTCCGTGTATTCAGTCTTTTCCGTGGTTATATTCTGTCCGAGTCCGGTATTTCAACTCCGTTCCGTCCTTTTCCGTGTATTCTGTGTATTCCGTGGTTACATTCTGTCTGTATCTTCTTTGCCGTGGTTAAACTCTGAGTATTTCTATGCTTGATTCCGATACCAAACGCCGCATTGACACCGCCCGCGACATCCTCGTAGGCAAAGTGCCTGACCCCAAGTCGCAGGTCGAGCAGATCACGATTGCGCTGATCTACAAGTTCATGGACGACATGGACGCCGAGTCCGAGGAACTGGGCGGCAAGCGCAAGTTTTTCACCGGCGACTTCACCCGCTATGGCTGGGCCAAGCTGATGCGCGCCGGGCTGGGCGGCTTCGAGACGCTGAACCTGTACGCCGAAGGCATCAGCCGCATGCCCGAAAACCCCGGCATCCCGGCGCTCTTCCGCGACATCTTCAAGAACGCCTATCTGCCCTACCGCGACCCCGAGACGTTGAAGAGCTTCCTGAAGATCATCGACGACTTCAGCTACGACCATTCCGAGCGCCTCGGCGACGCTTTCGAGTATCTGCTCTCCGTCCTCGGTTCGCAGGGCGATGCCGGGCAGTTTCGCACGCCGCGCAACTTCATCGACTTTATCGTCGAGATAATCGACCCAAAGAAAGACGAAACCATGCTCGACGTGGCGTGCGGCACAGCGGGATTTATCATCTCCACGTACAAGCATATCCTGCGCGCCAACACCGACGTGAACGGTCAACTCACCCTCACGCCCGAGGAAAAGGGTCGGCTGGCCCACAACTTGCGCGGCTATGACATCTCGCCCGACATGGTGCGCCTGTCGCTGGTGAACCTGTATCTGCACGGCTTCGCTGATCCGCACATCTACGAATACGACACCCTCACCTCTGAAGAGCGCTGGAACGAATTTGCCGATATTCAGATGGCGAATCCGCCGTTTATGTCCCCGAAAGGCGGCATCAAGCCGCACAAGCGTTTCAGCATCCAGGCCAAACGCAGCGAAGTGCTGTTCGTCGACTACATCGCCAGCCACCTCACCCCGACCGGTCGCGCCGCGATCATCGTCCCAGAGGGCATCATCTTCCAGAGCCAGGGGGCATACAAAACCCTGCGCAAGATGCTCGTGGAAGAGTACCTCGTCGCCGTCATCTCGCTCCCGGCGGGCGTGTTCAACCCCTACTCCGGCGTCAAGACCTCGATCCTCATCCTCGACAAAACGCTGGCCCGACAGAGCGCCACCATCGGCTTCTTCAAGATCGACAACGACGGGTTCGGCCTGGGCGCGCAACGCCGCCCGATTGAGCAGAATGATCTACCGAAGGTCAAGGCTGAAATCATGGCCTACCTGCAAGTCGTGCGGGAGAAACTGCCGCTCAATGACCTCAAACCCACGCACGGGCTGATTGTGGCGAAAGAGAAGATTGCAGCAAATGGTGACTACAACTTGAGCGGGGAGCGGTATCGGGAGAACGGAATCAGATCATCTAGTTGGCCTTACGTTGCTGTTGCGGAAGTCTTCCAGAGATCGGATGAAACGATACAACCCGATTCTATCGAGGGTACTGTTACGTATATTGGGCTAGAAAACATTACCCAGAACAGTGGGCAAATAACTGGAGTCGTCATCACCGACAAGCCAGCGGATATCAAGAGCCTGAAGAACACATTTAAGCCAAACGAGATTCTCTATGGCAAACTGCGTCCAAACCTTAACAAGGTCTGGCTATCAGATCGTAATGGTATTTGCTCAACTGACATCCTTGTCATTAAGCCATTGAATGAGTTTGTTGTTCCTGCGCTATACGCCTATGTTTTCCGAAGTGGACGTTTTAACGATGCAGTGATGACTCAACTTAAAGGCGCTCAACTACCAAGGATTGGCTGGATATCATTTGCGGAAATACATATTCCCCTCCCGCCGGTTGATGTTCAAAAGGAGATCGTGGCGGAGATCGAGGACTACCAGAAGGTTATCGATGGCGCCCGCGCTGTCCTCGACAATTACCGCCCGCATATCCCTATCGATCCCGATTGGCCGGAAATAACCATCGGTGATTGTTGTGAGGTAAAGGGCGGAAAGCGCCTCCCATTAGGTGAACAGTTCAGCAATATAGCA
>CAIXPS010000091.1 GCA_903921365.1 uncultured bacterium
CCCGATTTCTGGCGGCGCGTCATCCTGCGCATCTACTGGGACGGCGAAGAGACGCCCTCGGTCGAGGTTCCGGTCGGCGACTTCTTCTGCAACGGCTGGCTGACGCGCGCCAATGTGACATCGCTCGCGGTTGCGGTCAACCCGGCGGGCGGCTTTAATTCATACTGGGAAATGCCCTTCCGCAAGTCTGCGCGCATCACGCTGGAGAACCTGCACGACGACAAGGTGACCGTGTACTATCAGGTCAACTACACGCTGACCACGGTCCCCGACGACGCAGCGTATTTCCATGCGCAGTGGCGCCGCGACAACCCGCTGCCCTACAAGGGCGTGCACACATTGCTCGACGGCGTGCACGGCCAGGGGCAGTACGTCGGAACGTACCTGGCGTGGGGCGTGAACAACAACGGCTGGTGGGGCGAAGGCGAGATCAAGTTCTTCATGGATGACGACGCCGAATTCCCGACCCTCTGCGGCACCGGCACCGAAGACTACTTTGGCGGCGCGTGGAACTTCGAACAGCCGCGCGGCGAATATGGCGTCTTCAGCGGGCCTTATACCGGCCTGTCGCAGGTGATCAAACCCGACGGGCTGTATCGCAGCCAGCAACGCTTTGGCATGTATCGCTGGCACATCATGGACCCGATCCGGTTCGAGCATGACCTGCGCGTGACGATCCAGGCGCTCGGCTGGCGCGTCGGCGGCCCATATCTGCCCTTGCAGGACGACATCGCATCGACGTCGTACTGGTACCAGAGCGAACCTCACGCCGCGTTTCCCGCATTACCAGATCGGAATTTCCTGGATGTGATCTAGCGGGATTAGAGATTAGAGATTTGATTGTCGAGCAACTGAATATCGTTTCGCGCGAGTGCGTCGCGGTGGTCGGGGCGGGCGGCAAGACCAGCCTGTGCTGGCTGCTGACGCAGGAGATCGCCGCGCGCGGCGAACGCGTGATCTTTACGACGACCACGCGGATTCGAATGCCCCAGGCGACGGCGTTTGACGTGATCGCGATTGGCGCGACGCCTGCCGAGCCTCCCGGAGATTGGCGCACAGCCTGCATCGCGTCCGGCGTCGATGGCGCGCTGGACAACCGCCCCTTGTTTGAATCGCTCATGCCTGTGGTCGCCACTAAACTGGCCGGCTTCGGGGTTGAGCCATTGGACGCGTTCCATCATTCATGCGAAGCATCTCTGCTGGTCGAAGCCGACGGCGCGCGCGGGTTGATGCTCAAGGCGCCGGCGGCGTATGAGCCGGTCATCCCGTCGCGCGCCACGACCGTATGCGTGGTCGCCAACCTCGATGTGCTGGGGCAACCGTTGGACGAGCGCGTGGCGCACCGGCCGGAACGCGTGGCGCAGCTTACGGGGCTGCGCAGGGGTGATCCGATCGTTGCCGAGGCAATGGCAGCGTTACTCGCGCATCCTGATGGTGGGTTAAAAGGCATCCCTGCCGGTGCGCGCCGTGTCGCTGTGTTGATGCAACATGACCCGTGCGCGGCACATCCGGATGCGGCATTTCTTGTGCAGACTCTTGTCGATCGAGGTTACGCGGTTGCCATCGCGCTCTCACCCCGCGCCC
>CAIXPS010000092.1 GCA_903921365.1 uncultured bacterium
TATAGAACTTCGCCAGGTCAAACTGCGCAATCGCGTTCACAATGAATCGCGCCAGATGTTGTGCTGGCAACACCTCGCGCAGGCTCACACTCTGATTCAACATCCCTTCGTAGTCCACCGTTTGAAACTTGCGACTCATGCCCTTAGTGTATCCGTTCTCAGCCAGCCATGGGTGCTTCTCTCCGACAAGCTGCTAGGCGTGCAGCATGGCAGTAGAAATCCACGATAAAGCCTGCAATCACATGCTGGCGGCGGATGTGCAATCCGTCGATACCATTGCGACGCACGGCTTCCCACACCAGATGCTCTGCAACAGTCATATTACGCCGCAGCTCTTTGGCCTGCATTAGCTTGTCCGGATTGGTTGGTCGTATGCTATTCATGATTACCCACCTCTCCCCCAACCCCTCCCCTGTAAGGGGAGGGGAGATTGAACCTCCCCCTTCCCTCTGAGGGAAGGGGGCTGGGGGGTTAGGTTTGCCCAACCGCCGCCCCCGCATCGCGTCGATCCCAACGCGACTTCGCCTGATATATGAGCGCAACTCCTCCATCCCATGCTCCTGGGCCAGGGCGCGCGCGCTGACGCCGGGGCGGATCGCCTTCAGCACCAGCCACTGCTCGCGGATCAGGTGTTGCTCCACGATCACGTCGTCGGCATGTTCGCGCAACAACCGCGCCAGCTTGTCCATGTTGAAGTTCTCGTGGAAGATGCAGCGGTCGAGGTCAAGCGTGAGCCGGCTGACGTTCATGTCGCCAGCCTTCTCGTATAGCAATTCCTGTCCGGTGATGTCATAGGCGAGGCAATCGCACGTCTGTGTCGATGTGACGATGTAGAAGTGATTCATCAGCGCATGCGCCTGCAATGTCGTGCCCGCCGAGTAGGCGCTCGGCCATAGCACCAGTTCCGCACCCTGTTCGGCCAAGCGCGCCCACACCTCAGGGAAGTTGGCGTCGAAGCAGATGGCCAGCCCCAGCCGGCCAAAGTCCGTCTCGAACACGGGCGCGTCCTGCCCCGGTTCGACGGGTTGGCGATGGTCAAACTCCGACCAGTATGGATACACCTTGTTGTAGAGGCCAGCCACGCGTCCCGATCGATCTAGCAGAACGGCGGTGTTCAACCTGTGTTCTCCCTCAATACGATCAATCGGGCACACGATATAGGCCTGATGCCGGCGCGCCACTTCAGCCAGCGCTGTCACTGTGGGGCCATCGAGTGTTTCGGGCGTGGCATCGTTCTGCCCGAGAAATGTCTCCGGCAATACAATCACATCCGCGCCGAGCGCGCCGACGCGATTAACAATCGCTACTACCTCATCGAGCAACTTGCCATTCGCGAAACTGATACTCGTCACACGAACAGGACGTCCTGCAATCGCCATGATCTACCTCCACCTTCCATTAGCCCATCGCCAGGATGCGCTCCGCGACTTCCATCGTCTTGAGCGCGTCGGAGAAATTGGAACTCGGTTGCCGCCCGGCTTTGACGCAGTCGATGAACTCGCGATGGCGCGCCAGGAACCCCCCATATGCATAGAGCTGGTCGCTGCCGGCTACCTCACGCGTGTCGTATCGGACGCCGCGCGTATCGCCGTCCGCGTACAGCGTGGCGGTTGTCTCATGTTCCGCCTCGACACAAATCCCGGGCGCATGCATTTCGACTGCGAAGATGCGCCGCCCGCTCGTCCAACTGTTCAGCATCACACCCGTCGCGCCGTTGTCGAACTCCATCAAGACGCTGATAAAGTTGATGTCCGGGACCATCACGCGCTTCGTCACGCTGTGGATTTTCTTCACTTCACCGCCGCACATCCAGCGCAATGTGTCGATGGCGTGGACGCCGTCGTCCATCATGTGGTCGCGCGCCTGTAAATAGGGCTTGATGTCGCACTTGTAAAACCGGCACACGGCATGGACAATCGGGCCGCGCTTTAGACATTCATCGCGCAGTTTGACGACCATCGGACACCCGCGCCGCTGAAAGCTCACCTGGGTGATGCCGCCATGCTTCTCGGCCAGCCAGGCCAGCGACTGCGCCTGATGCAGCGTGATGCCCAGCGGCTTCTCGATGTACAGATTCAGCCCGCGCTCCAGACACCACGCCCAGATGTCGTAGAAGATGTGGGGCTGGCCGATGGCATATACCGCATCGGGCGCGACTTCCTCGATCATCTTCTGATAATCATCATAGCGCTGCGCCACGCCATATTTGTCGGCCGTCGCCTTCAACCGCTGGTTGTTAATGTCGCAGATCGCCGCGATCTGGACATCGGGCATCGATGCCAGCGCAGGATAATGCACGTTGTTCGCCATGCTGCCTGCGCCAATCACCGCGACTCGAACCGTTTTCGAGGGTGTGCTATCCATCTTTCACCTCACGCGCCAAACAGCGACTTTGCAAACGCAATATCCTCGGCGATCAACCGATCAACCCTTGACTCATCAGTGTACTCTGCCGTCAGACACACCACGCCAGAGTAGCCCCGCTGCTTGAGCAGCGTTGCTGTTAGTGGCCACGAGGCCAACCCTTGCCGTCCGGTGGTCCAGTACACCTCCCAGCTTGCGACCTCGGCCTCCGGGCCATTGCGCCGTCGCCAGAACGCGTTCTTCAGGTTTACCATGATCAGGTGTGGCCAGAGGATGTCGAGCCCGATATCGAGCGCTTCGCCGTTCAACGCATTATGCGCCACATCCCACACTGCGCCGAAGGCCTCAGGATCGAGGGGTTCGAGCAGATGGCGCAGCCCCATCGCGTTGCACACGTGGTTGCCGTTGTGATTCTGCACCCCGACCTTAACGCCGGCGTCGAGCAGGGCGGGCTGGAGTGATCGATACGCCTCCTGCGTCCACCGCTCAGTCGCCATGTAGCCGTCCGGCTCGATACCCACCATCACCCGGATAATCGGGATGCCCATCATGCCGCAAACGGCGATGGCTGCAGGGGTGGGCTCAGTCGCAACGCTGCAGATGCTGATCCCGCAGTCGCGCAACTGTTGTTGTGCCAGCGGCAAATCGCGCGCGATGGCGTCGGGCGCAACCTGGAATCCGGGACGCACCGGCAGTTCGATGCCGTCAAAGCCCAGCCGATGCGCCATATGGCCCAGATCAGCGATGGACAACTGCTTCCAAGGCTTGGTGAAGACAGAAAATTGGAGTGACATGATACCTGTACATTACCTCAGAGTTGAACTATTGGAAAGTGAGGACTCACGGGACTTTTCTGAATGACAGTCGTAGAATGATAGACATGGAAACCGCTCCTATGCCTTTCCGAATCGCCGCGTTATGCACCCAGTACTTCCCTTATTCGCATGCCGATGTGATCATCACCCGCTGGCTCGAACAAGTGCAGAACGACCCGCGCCTCGGATTTGTGCCATGCACGAAGATTGCCTCGCTGTGGGTGATGCAGCACCCGCAGGGTGACCCGCCTATACCGGTGGGTTTTGACCTGTCGCCCAATCATCGCGAGGAACGTTTTGTTCCCACCTTCGATATCTCGCGCGCCGTGGCGTTGAAGTATGGCGTGCCGATCTTCGACACCATTCGTGGCGCGATGGCGCTCGGCACAGGCCAGTTGGCGGTGGACGCAGTTCTGCTCATCGGCGAGCACGGCGACTTCCCGACCAACGACTACGGCCAGAAGCAGTACCCGCGCAAAGAGCTGTTCGACGAAGTCGTCGCGGTGTTTCGGGCAATGGGCAAAATAGTTCCAGTTTTCTGCGACAAGCATCTGTCGTGGAATATCGAGTGGGCGCAGCAGATGGTGAGCACGGCGCAGCAGATGGGCATCCCGTTCTTCGCCGGCAGCAACGTGCCCATTAGCGGCACGCGCCATGAACTGCGCATGGATGGCGAGGACATTGCCGAGAGCATGGGGCTGTACTACGCCGGCGGCGAGGTGTATGGCACGCACAGCATCGAGTTCGTTCAATCGCTGGCCGAAAAACGCGGCGGCGGCGAGAGCGGAATCATGGCCATCCGCGCCTATGAGGGCGAGGCGGTGTGGGAGGCGATGGATCGTGGCGAGTGGTCGCGCGACCTATTCGAGACGACATTGGCGGCAGCCACGACCGCGCAAACCGGCGACTTTCGCGAGAATTGCCGCCGCAGCACGCTGGCGCCGGTTGCGCTGGTGTGCGAACACATCGACGGCCACAAACAAAGCCATATCATGCTTGATGGACACATCGCGGAGTTCATCGTGGGCGCCAAACTGCGCGGTGGGGAGTGTCGCGCCAGCACGGCCAACATGGGCGGACTCAACGACTTTGTGGTTAACTTCGCCCATCTCGATCGTGAGATACAGAAGTCCTTTCTGACAAGCCAGCCGCCCATTGCCATTGAGCGAGTCCTGCTGTCCAGCATGCTTGTCGCAACGTTCATGCGCGCGTTGAAAGATGCGCCCGGACAGCGCGTCACCACGCCTCATCTGGTTGTGCCATATCGGGGTCTGCCTTATCTGCCTGTGCGCGTAAAGGAGTGAACCATGCTGATTGTTGACGCCCATCTGGATATATCGTGGAACGCGCTGCAATTCGAGCGCGACCAGTTGCTGTCGGTGTATACCATTCGCCAGACCGAGACTGGGATGGCGGGGAAGAGTCGCGGCGTAAATACTGTTGCGCTGCCCGAATTGCGCGCGGGGCGCGTCTTCCTCAGTTTTGCCACACTGCTGGCGCGCGCGAGCGGTCACCCCTCGCCGGGGATCGAATATCACTCGGTGGCGCAGGCGCATGCCGTGGCAAAGGGACAACTTGCTTACTACCGCGCGCTCGAAGCCGAGGGGCGCGTGTGCGTCATCGAGACCTTGGCACACTTGGACGAGCACGTCACGGCGTGGCAACAGGCCGAGAGTGTGAATGCCCCAACAACAACGCTGCCGCTGGGTTTCGTCATCTCCATGGAAGGAGCCGACCCGATCACGCGGCCTGAAGAGCTTGAGCAGTGGCACGCGGACGGGCTGCGCCTCCTCGGCCCGGCGCACTATGGACACAACCGTTACGCCGGCGGCACTGGCACTGAGTTCGGGCTGACGGAAGGGCTGGGGCCGAAGTTGCTCAAGGAGATGCGCCGGCTGAATATCACGCTCGACTGCACCCATCTGTGCGATCAGGCTTTCTGGGAAGCACTCAAGCTGTACGACGGGCCGGTGCTCGCCAGTCACCAGAACTGCCGCGCGCTTGTGCCGTTGCAACGCCAGTTCAGCGATGCGCAGCTTAAGGTGATCATCGAACGCGATGGGGTGATTGGCGCCGCGTTCGACATCATCATGGTGCGGACAGGATGGCAACCCGCGACGATGAACAACCTGACTGCGCCCAATCCGGTGATGCTGTGTGAGGTGGTGGATCACATCGACCGCGTCTGCCAGCTCGCGGGAAACGCGCGGCACGCAGCAATCGGCAGCGACCTCGACGGAGGTTTCGGGCGAGAACAGTCGCCGCGCGATCTCGACACCATCGCCGATCTTCAGAAGATGACCGGCTTGCTGTCCGAGCGCGGGTATACGCCGGAAGACATTGCGGCGATCATGCACGGCAACTGGTTACGATTGCTGAGAACGATACTCAAATAGCCGGGGCATGTCTATAGCCGATGGCGCTATCGACTGCTCAGTATCCTATCATATTCAGCATGGCTGCCAATCCATGACCATATGATTGTATCGTCTTCCAGCACTCCAAGTGCGCGCCAATGCAAACCTATCCTGACTGAGTAAATTGGTCTGGCAGCATAAATCCGCTTGAACTGTAATGCTGGTTGATAAGGATCATGGAGCCACTGGCGATATGCACGACGCGCCAACTTACGCACCTCAAGTGGTAGGCTGCGATAGCGGTCACGGAATGATTTGCTAGTGCGTGACTTCATCGCCAGCGATGTCTTCTTCGTTCAACAATGTCGCAAGAGGTTCTGTCTGACCTGCGACGTATTCTGCGCGTGCTTCGGCAGCCATGACGCTCAGGAAGCTTTGAGATTGCTCCGTTTTGAATAACGCATCCCACTCAGCGTCATCCTGTGCCATTTCTGAAGGCGTTGCATCAAACGGCCACTCGTCCATCGCGGCCTGTTGTTGCAGAAATTGCAAATAATCATAGGCGCTGGAGAGTTTATTTGCCGGCAGCACTTTCAGTATTTCTACGACCTGCTCGCGAGTTACAGCTTGTGTACTCATATCTCAAATCATAGCACCGCTATCATTGCATAACCTCGTTTATCACAGGAATTCAGTGGTGTGGTAGGTATGGGTGATCAGGAAATGACGACCTCATACAGTTACTCTTAATGGCGCAAACCTGTGTCTTAGTCCATAATATGGGTAACACCATGGCTGATCTGTATGCTGCGCTTTCGCAGCACTTTGGACTCACATCATTTCGCCCGGGGCAGGAACCTGCCCTGCAGCATGTCCTGAATGGCTCTGATACCCTGGCGGTAATGCCCACGGGCTGGGGCAAGTCGCTGATCTATCAACTTGCCGCGTTGATACTGCCCGGCACGGCGCTGATCATTTCACCGCTGGTGGCATTGATGAAGGATCAGGTGGATAGCCTGGTGCGGCGCGGGGTTTCCGCGACGTTTATCAACTCAAGCCTCGACGCCGCCGAGATCGCGCGCCGGCTGCGCGCCGTCGCCGCGGGCGAATGCAAGATCGTACTGGTGGCGCCCGAGCGCCTGCACAACCGCGCGTTTGTGAGCGCGTTGCGGCGCCTGCCGATCAGCCTGATCACCGTCGACGAAGCGCACTGCATCTCGCAATGGGGGCACGACTTCCGTCCCGACTATCTCCATATCGCCGATGTGCGCCAGTTGTTAAACGGCCCGTCTGTTGAAGGGTCCGCGCTCAATGCATTTCATGCGCCGCGCGCGCCGATGTTAGCGCTCACCGCCACAGCAACGCCGCGCGTACAGGATGATATCGTCCGTAGACTCGGCATGTCGGATGCCCAGCGGGTAGTGATGGGATTCGACCGGCCAAACCTCATCTTCGAGGTGTTCTCCGTTCTGGATGCCGGCGCCAAACAACGCTTCATCCGCGACTTTCTTAGCGCCGACGACGCGTCTGGCGCGCCCGGCGCGGGCATCATCTACACTGGCACGCGCGGCGATGCTGAAGAGGTTGCCCGCTTCATCCGCGACGAGTTGAAGATCGACGCGCGCCACTATCATGGCTCGCTCGACCCCGACACACGCAGCGAGGTGCAGGATGCCTTCATGGCCGGCGACGCGCCGATTGTGGTTGCGACCAACGCGTTCGGCATGGGGATCGATCGCCCCGACGTGCGCTTTGTTTTGCACTACGCCATGCCCAACACGCTGGAGGCGTACTACCAGGAGGCGGGGCGCGCGGGGCGTGACGGGTTGCCCGCGCGGGCGGTGCTGCTGTTCTCGCCCAAAGACACTGCGTTGCACCAGTTCTTCATCGAGCATGATGCGCCCTCAGCGCAGGACTTGAGCGACATTCACAGTTGCCTCGCGGCGTTGCCCGAGATCAGCCTCGCCACTATCAAGGACGAGACCGGCGTGGAAGAGATCAAGATACGCGTGGCACTGGAGCAACTGGAAGTGGCAGGGGCCATCCGCCGCGGGCCGGACGGCGCGCGCGGGCTAATGGATATCGAGACGGCGGCGCTGTCTGAGCGCGCGTTGCAGACCATCGCTGCGCAGGTCGTGGAGCGCCATCGCGGCAAGCAGGAGCAACTCGACCGGATGGTCGCCTATGCCGAGACAAACGCGTGTCGTCGCCGCGTGATCCTTGACCATTTCGGCGATAGCAGCACAAGCGACGCGCCGTCGTGTTGCGACAACTGCTTGACGCGCGCGGCTGCCGCAGAAGCCTCCGCGCATGCGCAAGCGAGTCAAGGTGGAATTGCGGCATTGACCCAGGCGCAACGCGCGGCGCTGATCGTGCTGGATACGCTTGCCACGCTGTCGTGGGAAATCGGCAAGGGGAAACTGGTGCACCTGTTGAAGGGCTCGCGCTCGAAAGACATGACGGCGGCGGCTGGGTATTCGCACAACCGCAACTTTGGCAAATTTGCGACGCTGTGCGCATCAGAGATCGAGTCGTTGATCGTGCAACTGGTTGAAAGCGGTCATCTCAAGCAGATTGGCAGCACGCGCCCAACGCTCAAGCTCACGGCGCGTGGCGAGGCAGCGCTGAAGAATCGCGCGCAGATTGACGTGCGCTTGCGCACCGTGCAACCGGCCGCGGCGCAGCGGGTTAGGGCGCAAAAAGAAGCGGGCGGCACGGTAGCGTTCACCGAACAACTGCTGGCGCAAGGACTGTCACCCGAGCAGATCGCCGCGCACCGGATGCTGTCGCTCGGCACGATTTATACGCATCTGGCGCAACTCATCATGGCGGGGCGCGTGAAGATTGACCAGATCATTCCGGCTGAGGTTCAACAACAGGTGCGTTCGGCCATCGAAGCAGTCGGGTCGGTAACCTATCTCGCCCCGATCAAATCTGCTCTGCCCGAGACAATCGACTGGGGCGTGATCCGCTGTGTGGCAGAGGCGTGGAAGCTCGAACACGGCGGACAGACATTCAGCGCCGATGGCTCTGGCGCGGCGCGCGCGCAGCACATCTACAACCTGGGCGAGGTTGCGTCGCCAGAAAACATCGCAGAACTGATCATGGCGCTGGCTGACCCTGATGGCAACGTCCGGCGACTGGCGGCATCGGGGTTGGGTAAGCAGTATGCGCGCGAAGCCGTGGACCCATTGCTGATGCTGTTGTTGACGGAGCAGTTGCCACAGGTGCGCCAGTATGCGATCAAAGCACTTGGGCGGATCGGGGACACGAACGCCTGTGTGCGCGCGACACTTGAGCAAATCAGCGCTGACGCAGCGGAGAAGGACTACGTCCAGATGGCGGCACGCTTGGCGTTGAAGTCTCGCTCTCCAATCTCCAATCCCTAGTCTCGAATCTCTTGTCCCCTCTATCCCTGCGCGTTCTTCGTCACGATACCGCTGTTGACGGTGAAGATGCCAGCCTTGCGCACGAAGTCCTGGTCGAAACGGTTGATGTCGGTGGTGGTGACGATGGTTTGGTGCGAGTTAGCGATGCGCATAAGCAATGACTGCCGCCGACCGGGGTCAAGCTCAGCCAGAACCTCGTCGAGCAAGAGCACTGGCTCATCGCCGATGCGGTCGCGCATCCAGCTCACCTCGGCCAGCTTGAGCGCCAGCACGGCGGTGCGCTGCTGGCCGCGCGACCCATACTCGCCCAGGTCAATGCCGTTGGCGATGAAGCGCATATCATCGCGATGCGGCCCGACCAGCGTCATGCCGCGCGCCATCTCGTCACGCTGCCGTTCTGCGAGCGCCGCGCGAAAGGCGGTCTGCAGATCAGCGCTGTCCATGCCCGTCGGGGGGCGGGTGTTGTCCAGCTCGAGCTGGTAGGTCGTGGACGGCGGCGCGGCAGGATCGAAGTTGGGCTGATAGACGATCTGCAGGTACTCACGGTTATTGCTCAGATCGCGATGCACCGGGGCCGCCAAGCGGGTCAATTGCCCAACGGCCTCGCGCCGTCGCAGCGCCACTTCCACGCCTGCCGGCACCATCTGGTCGTTCCACACTTCCAGTTCATCGGGGTCGATGCGGCGTTCCTGCGCCTGGCGTAAGAGCGCATTGCGTTGCGTCAGTGCGCGGTTATATTGTTCCAACGCGCGCACATAGCCGGCGTCCACCTGTGAGAGCGCATCGTCGAGGTAGTCGCGCCGGAGCGCTGGCGCGCCCGAAACCAGATCCACATCACCCGGCAAAAACAGCACCACGGCCAGTTGCCCGACCAGATCGATGCCGCGTTTGTTAATGTGATCGATGCGAATTTCCTTGCGCATGCGGTTGCCTTCGGCGCGTTGAATGCCAATCTCCAGCATGTGCGGCCCATCGCGGCGTTGCAGATCCGACTTGAGGATGGCGTAAGGATACGGCGCCTCCTCCTCCGCGCCCCAGCGGATGATCTGACGATCCAATGTGCCATGCGGCGAGTGCGATGTAGCCAGATAGTAGATGGCTTCGAGCAGCGACGTCTTGCCCTGCGCGTTATCGCCTTGAATGATGGAGAGCCCGCCGGGCAGGTCCAGCTCCAGCCGGGCATACAGCCGCACGTTGGTCAACGAAAGGTGGCGAATGATCACAGTTCCAACATGGCGCGATCAGGCTAGCGGTTGTGCGGTCAGGGCAAGCAGTTTATCTATCCGGTAATCGGACGAGAGTTCGGCCAGATGCAGCACTTCGATCAGGCGATGGTCATCTTCCAGTGCAGCGAGCGACTCGGACGTCGATCCGCGCCCCAAGTGTGCCATCAGCGCCAGGCGATCGAGCAGTTGATCGAAACTCTCCTTGTTGAACCACAGGATATCGCGGTAGCGATTGATGCGCAGCACTTGTTGCACATCCGGGTCAGCCAGTAGCGCTTCGAGTAGCGCGCGCGGATGGTTTCCCACGGCGCTCGGTTCAAGGTACCAGCGCTGATGTGAAGTCATCACTTTGACCAGCGCCAGCGATTGCGCCGCACCGCCCTCATCCTGACCCAGATCGCGCAAGGCTTCGACGATGGTCTTGCCCAATTGCCACTCGTCGATCCATGAACGGCTGTGCTGTTCGAAGCCTGCATCGCCAGTGGCCTTACCCAGCGCATGCACGAACAACCATACCAGTGCAGTCGCGCGCGCGGGGACGTTGTCCGGCAAGTGGAACAGCACGTCGCTGTGTTCAACAACCGACGTGCGCACGTCGGTTGGTTCGTGCGGCATGCGTTCACTTTGCAGCGCGCTTGCCGCGGCGTCTTCTGCCTGCGCACTTGCAAGTTCATCAGAAGGCACGGCCGTAGCAGGCAGCGGCAATGTGGGTGGCATCGGTTCGGATGCATGAGCGCCCAGCAACTGATTGAGTTCATTGCGTAAATCGGCCGCAATGGAGGCAACGTCGCCGTTGCCATTCGTATAGTTGCGCGCAGCATCCAGAAGCACGATCAAATTCTGCTCGGTCGCTTCGAGCAACTGCCTCCGTTCTTCAGGTTCCGTTGGCATATTCAGTAACCAGCGCAGGTAATCGGCGTTGACCAGTTCGCGGAAAGGTTGCTGGATCGGTTGCAGCAGGAGCTGATCAAGAGCATCGCCCACACTTAGCACGCCCCTCCCATTGAGCGTCGCGGCCAATCGCGCGAAGCGACCGGTTGCGTCCTCCACTTCGCGGAAGTCGATGAATACCTGGCGCTGGTAAGCATTAAGCTCCACATAGACGCCTTTCTCGTGCAGCTCCTTATTGTTTCGGATGTACTCCATGCCGGTGATTTGGTCGCGGAACAGCGTGAAGAAGTGCTCGTCGGCGCGCAACCCCAAACCCTCGCCCAGGGTTTTCTGTGCGAGCGTCTGCCCGCCATCGGGGGTCTTCATTACGGTGGCAGCGGACAAGCGCACCCAGCCGCGCGTGTCGCCGAATGTGTTGTGGAAAATCACCAGCGCGCGCTCACTGCCCTGGGTCCCTTTTGGATCGTGGAAGCAGTTCGAGATGGCGTACACATCCTCATTGACGCTGCCATCACTGGTGAAGAAGTCGTACAGTTGGAAGTGTTCCACATCGGCGAACAGATAGCGTTTGTGCAGCAACGGGGCGATTTCACGCTGGTGGCGGTCGATCAGGCACTGGTTGGGTTGCTCGTCGCGGCGCGCGCGCCGGAATTCCATCCCGTATTTCTCGGTGAAGCCCTCCACCTGGCCGTGTCCGAACATCGGCAGACCGGGCAGTGCGCAGAGTAGCGTGGCGATGCCAAAGTATTTGTCGCCGGAACCGAACTGATCGGCCGCGGTGCGCTCGTCCGGGTTATTCATGAAGCTGACGTAACGCTTGAGTATCTGCGGGTCGAACTCCAGCGTGTTCTTGATCAGCGAGCGGTACTTGGCGTTTTCCTCGTCGCGCAGCATGTTCATGAAGGCGCTGTTATAGACGCGATGCATGCCCAGCGTGCGCACGAAGTAGCCTTCCATCATCCAGAATGCTTCGGCCAGCAGGAGCGTGTCGGGCGCCTCGACGGCGGCGCGATCGACGACCTCGCGCCAGAACTCCTCCGGCATGGCTGCGTTAAATTGCTCGCGCGTCATGCTGTGTTCGGAGCGTGATGGGATGGCGCCGCCGCTGCCCGGCTCCGGGAACCACAACCGCTGGACGTGGCGCTTGGCCAGCGTCATCGCGGCGTCGAAGCGGATGATCGGGAACTGGCGCGCGACGTGCAGGATCGTCTGGATGACGGCCTCGCGCACATCGGGCAACAGATAGTTCAACTGTGCGGTGTCATTCCACGGCATGCTGGTGCCGTCGTTGCCATGGTAGACGTAGCGCGTCTCACCGGTCAGGCGATTCACGCGCTTGAACACTACTGAGGCGTCGGAGCGGTTGAAGTAGTGGTCTTCGATGAACACACCCACGCGGCCATCGTTCGACAGGTCGGGGCCATTAAAGGTGTATGACGGATAAGGGCTGTTGTCCACCGACAGGAACCAATCGGGGTGCTCGACCACCCACGGCGAGTCGATGCCCATGTGGTTTGGCACCATATCGCTGGCCATGCGGATGCCGCGGCGCATGGCGCGCTCGCGCAGGTTGTTGCTGCCCGCCTCGCCGCCCAGGTCGGCGCCGATGTGATAGTCATACAGTGAGTAGGCCGACGGCAACGCGTCCGGATTGCCGGTCAGTTGCTTGATGCGCTGCGAGGCCGGGCTGCGCTGCCACAGACCGATCAGCCACAGACCGGTGAAGCCGCGCGATGCCAGCTCATCCAGCTCCTCATCGGGAATCTGGTCGAGGCGCGCTATATCGCGCTGATATTTCTTTGAGAGTTGATCGAGCCACACGTAGGTGTTCTTGGCGATCAGCACCAGGCGCGGCATCCAATCGCGGTCGGCGCTGTAGCGTTCGGCCTCGACGCCGCCCGTCACATCAGCCAGACCCATCGCGGCGAGTTCGTCACGCGAATATGTGGGCGCGACGGACGGGCCTGGGCCGAGAAAGCCCGTTTTGGATTCTTCCCTGATGAAGTCGGCGCTGGTGAGGATGCGGTAGATCAACTGACCGAGTTGGCCGAGCACTGGCATCCAGCGCGTGGAGATAAACTGCAACTGATCGAGCAGCGAGTGCGGATGCGCCAGCGCCGGCGCGCGCAGCATGTCGATCAGGTTTTGGTTATCAGGGCCGAAGGTCGGCTGTGTGTCGAAGAAGCCGCGCAGCTCGCTCATCAAATTGCGGTACGACGCTTCCTGTTCCAACAGTGTGTCGTCGAAGAGTTCGTTAAAGGGGGAGAAAGCAGGGTTGACGTTCGACAACCACAGCATCAGCATCTCTTCGAGCACGACCTGGCGGTTTGGCATGCCGTCGGTTTCGCCCTTCAGGTATTCGTCAACCGGCGTGCCGTTGCGGTGCACGCTGACCGTTGGGAATCCATCAGCAAAGGTGCGAATGGCCTTGTCGACTGCTGGTGAGCCGAGTTTGCTGTCTAGCCAGAACAGCGCCATTCCCATCACCTGCGGATTGCGCTGGCGTCGATACAACGCAACGACCTGATGCTGTATCTCGTCGATCAATCCCATCGCATTGATGCTGGCGGCCTTGACGGCCTTTTCCGGGTAGTTCACCAGGTCGCGCTTCTGGTTCATCTTCTGCGCGAAGATACGCGCGGCGTGGAAATTGGCGAAGATGACGTTGCCGCTCTGGCCGAACAATGCGTCATCGAATTGATAGCGGTCGCGGACCTTGCGGGCAATATGAAACTCCATAGTCTAATGATAATGCCGCTTCACGCGCTCCTGCCAA
>CAIXPS010000093.1 GCA_903921365.1 uncultured bacterium
AATATTCATTTTTTACTTCCTTCATGCGGTTTTTTCTCTTAGCCATGACTGAACGTTATCCTGCTGCCATGTGAAATGACGGGTATTGGGCAATAAAAAACCCGACCTATGTGGGGTCGGGCAATCTGAGCGGTGTGCTGTTACGCAAAAGAAAATGACCACATACTTTTACTGGCCAAACTGTTTGATCGTGAAATTGGATCTGTAGACGGAGTTAAATGGCTGAACCAGTTGCTTTGCTGCCTGCAATCAATTCGACCTTGGATTGGTCAAATAACGTGGCAGCTAACAGTATTCAATCGCTTTCAGGAAGTCGTCGCAAAAACAATAATACGTGATAATACGTATGAACATATTAGGCCTCCGCTTGTTTTTTGGCAAACTAACAATTCCAGAGTGTCTACCGTGCTCAGGTGGCAACTCCTATTAGGTAGTAGTCTATTACGAGGGCGATTGACCACCAATGCTATTAGATCAATAAACCGGAGCTTTGGCTGAGTTCACTTTGACAAAAACCTCGCGATCGACAAGAAAAACACAATGACGAGGCAGATCATAGTGTCTGCCTCGTCATTTCACTGCAAAATAACACTGATGAAAGTCAAATATTCGCGATCATGCTAAAAGAAATTATCGCTTAACTACTTTTGTGTCATGCCGACTTAGTACAGCATTGATCTCGCTTAGGCTTGCGTTACCACATTCCCACCCTACTCGAATGACTCCCAATTGATTATTAAGTCCATTGACGATTGCCGCTATGCACTGTGCTGCATCATTTGCATCTGTGACAGCGCCATATACTGCCATTGAGTCATCCTTATTATTCAAAGCATTATCGAGTTGCTCTACAAATACTTCACTGTTGTCGCTATTGCCAGCATCACCGGTACATCCTAAGCCTTCTGTGTAAACAACGGGAATAATGTTATCTACTGTGGAGTCACGCAGGTTATCTATGTGGCATTGTCGCATACCAACTCCAACGACATAGAAAGTTAGCTCTACACTTCCTACCCACCAGTAATCTGTCGTATCACTCCAATATTGGGGGTATGAGGGGTTACCATTGTCCCAATAGGCGCCGTCTCCATTTTGGTTAGTTCCAGAAATGCTAAGAAATGTGAAAGTTCCATGTTTTACCGAAAAGCGAATCTGGTTCCCGTTTGTATCAGCACGAGTTATCACTGGCGAGGACGTGAATAAAATCAAGAGAACGGCCAGAGAAAATAAACGAAATGCCCCAAATGCTCTTGAGTAAGAGTTTTTGTTTACCACTGAATTCCGCATAAATTGCCTCCTTGTGCAGTGAACAATAAGATAGTAGCCCTATAAAGCAATATTGTCAACATAGCAACATATCTGTTTTGAGCCGCCGAAGCATCTTTTCAAAACTCAGCTTTAGCTGCAAACAATGCATTGGTTTCGTTTTGAGACACCCTTAAGTACTCTTTGCTTTCAAAGCTATTTAGCCTTGGTACATCAAAAAGGGTCACACTAAATTATTGTGCTTTATCGCCTTGCTACCAATTATCAATTTGGCTAAGGACTTGTGAAAAAATGTGGTCATTAACACTGTGCTACGCATAGATAGACGACATCACTTATGCGATAACGCTAGTCAAAGCAATGTGCTATCGTGACCGAGCCACACCTGTGCATGGATGTAGCCCTGATCGTAGGTGTCTGGCGTGCTATTTAATCCCTGAATCCATATCTGTACGTCGAAACCGACGACAGTGAAATCATTGCCAGTGATCTCGGTGACGATAGACGCATAGTTGTGCGCCGCTGGCACATTCGCCTTGGCGACGATCTCCAGCGCGTTCATGCGGTTGCCTGTCAACGGCATTTGATATGCTGCCATGTTTACTCCTCTTTGGCCGGGCCAATTTGCTTGTGCCTTTCAGCCGTGCGAAAGACCTACTTTTTGCTTCCGTTCACGCAACTCACGCCGGTACTCATGATAGGCATCACGCTCCTCTTGCGTGAGATCGTGCATGCTCAGGCCACGATACAACTTCTCCTGTGCTGAATGCAGAATACCGGTCAACCGACGTGGGCGTGATAACTTCTGCCTTGCTTCATCAGTCAAGGCGGGATTCCTCCAACGACCTTCAGCAACCTCGCGTAAGCGTGCCTTGCGCGATGATTCTGTCTGGGTGGCGTGGATCTGCTCCTTGGTCATCTTGGAGCGTGGGTTGTGCCAAATGCCAGTGGCGACACGAACCTTGGCTTTTGCAGACCTGACCGGCGCACCGATGCGGCTGTTGGCAGTGTTTTTGCATTCAATACTGCAATATCGGCGCGGACCACGGCGTGTGTGCCAGTTCTCGACTGGAATCTTGTTACCGCAGTGATCACAGATGCCAAGGGGTGATGTTTTATCGGCCATGTCTTTATCTTGCTGGTGTGTCCTTCATTCGGCGTTTAATTATCATGGATGTTCCAGCCTGGAACAGGCGTTATCGCGGTATATTCGATGGTGTTTGTTGTTATGTTATGTGATTAGTGTCATATATACACTAAGTAGTTAGTGTCACATATACACTAACACCTAGCTTTTACCCGCAGTTTTCGCACTGTCTCGCGCTGGAATCCCTACGCCGTGAACGTTGTGAACATGTGAACTTCATTTGGCAAAGTCCTGTAGAAATAAATTTCCGTAGGGTTTTCCGTTTGAAGTTCACAACGTTCACATGTTCACGCCGAATCCGGCACTGCGACTCGTTCAGGTTCGCGACCGCCTGTGGCCTTGCCGTCATACTTGCGTCCACGCTTGGGCGTGACAAGTAGCAACTTGATCTCGTCCTCATTGAGGTAGTAGTCGCGCCCGTTTTTACGCCATGTGTGGTTCTTGATCGTCTTCATGCGTGAACGTATCGTCGGGATTGGAATGCCGGTCTTTTTGCTGGCTTGAGGTATCGTGTATATCATAGTGCGACTCTAATTGTACGTCTAAACTTGAGATAACGTTGTAACATGTACATTTCTAAACGTTATCTCAGTTCTAAACGTGACATTAACTGTACGTTTTAGCACGCCTTCCAGAAGCCACGGCGGTGATCATTACGATAGCGGGTATCACCGCCACCACTGGAATGCTGTGCACCGTTAATGGCACGCATACCGAAGTAGCCACGGTTGTCGATGGACCACCGGTATCGGGTGAGGCGACCGGGCAGTGGTGCCGTGATCGCCTGCGCATGGATCACCACCGCATCACGGATCACTCGCTGTGCTGCCGCGAACTCACTGTAATAGAAATCAGCCATGTAGGACTCCTTGTAGTCCACCCGCAGGTGGTCGTTGGGTTACTCCCTTGGGAAGCCTGTTCAACGCGGGGAGTGCCACGCTGAATAGGGATGGCCTGATCACAACCAGCAGGTGCGTATGGGCAGGACATCAAACACGATTGGCCAGGCCATTTACGAAATGGCAGGGAGAGAGCGCTGTAGGAAAAAATGTAGACGGAGGTTTACTTTCGGTTACACTCACGCCAAAAATAGAGAGACATACCCGGCATCACACCGGGCTGGTTGTTTCCATTGGGACAACTAAGATGATGGCTGAGGCGTGTATTTCACCGGAATCCTCATTGCCGCAGTCTGTACATGGCAAGGACCACTACGTAAGCGGTAGCTCCTTTGTTCCGACTTGCGCCATCTACTGTCACCCTGATGCATGGATGCTTATTCACATCCAGCCAACACAGGTCACTTTCTATCATTGTTGCTTGGCACTGACACATGACATGCCATTACAGCGCACAAGCACTGTCTTAGTGGCCGCAAACGCCTTCGTCTACGGCCACATGAACACTATTCGGGGGTGGCGACCAGATGCAACTTGCCATCTTCGCCGCGTTCGAGCGGATATACGGTGATCGCGCCCAACTCAGCTTTGAACTGAATCTGGCCGGTCTTCGGGTTGATCGACTGAAGCGGCACCACAGTGGCGATGTCGCTGCACACAATGGCGCTGAACACTTCGTTGCCTTTCTTGTCGGCCCACATCTTCATTTCGGACAATGCCGCTTCGGGCATAGAAGCGGACAAGGACAACTGACCTTGGAACGCCACGACACGGACTGCTGCTGCGTCCTTGAAGTCATGGCACACAGTGATTTCGCCGGTTGTCGGGTTTGTCTGTTTCATCAGACGGACGGTTAGAACTTGCTGGAACATTGCTGTCCCTCCTATAAGTCATGGAAATGGAACATGTGCCAGCATTTCACTGGCTTGTCCTCCACAGTCGGCCTTGTACGGGTGGTGGATCACGCTCCGTACTGCCCAAGCCACGCTACCTTTGAGTGGCACAACCTATCTCAGGGAACTATCACTCAGTCAAAACAAACGATGGGGGCATTGCTACCCCCACCTTCACTACGCAGGCTTGACGATGGGCGGCAGTCGGACTGCGTCCATACCCGCGAACACCACGGTGCCGTTCGCCCACACTGTCACGCAGCACGGAGATGGCTCATCCCGCTTCGCCGCGAATGGGACACCCTTGCCCCCCGCCTTGGTCTTGCCACCTTTGGCAATGGCAGCCTCGTTGATGTACAGGCCCTTGACCTTGGTTTGGATCGCCAAGACCAATTCCGGCAAGCGCGTCATGTCAAAACCCTTAATGGTTGTGACCATCTGCGTGCCGCCTTCGATCAACACAACTGCGTTCGCCGCTGCCATGAGGTCTACGACTTCAATTTCATCAGCCACGAGAGACTCCTTGTTAATGGCTGGGCGTTTGGAGTTTTGGTGCCCTTCCTTAACAGTCCCCTGCACGAACGTGCCCCCTCGGCCCGCGAAAGCGGCCAGAGAACTGACCCACTATGGCCGAAGAGTAGAAGTCCTGCTTGCGGGTTGTCGTAAACCCTATGAGCCAGGCGGGATTCGAACCCGCCACTCACCATTTGGGCCGGCCAAAAACTACTTCAGTAGCTCCTGACAACGATAGAAACCATTCCTGGACGCAACCTGAGCAAGGTAATCCACCAGTATGTTGCCCTCGCTGTCCGAGTGTCCCTTCACCTTGTGGTAACGCACACGAACCTGCTTAACGTCGGATGCAAGCCATATAGCCCACACCAGTTGGTCAATGACTGGATTGCTTCGCGCCCAGTCGTGGACAAGCCAACCAATCGCCAGTTTGGAGTCCGTATGCAGATCAATGGTGCTATCGCAATCAGCAGCCTCGATGACCATGTAGATGGCATACAGTTCCATCTGATTGTTGGTAGCGCCAACCAACCACCCTGATGACCGTTCGTCATTCAGGGTGTATGCCCAACCACCGATGGAGGCGCTACATGCTCCATCGGTGTACGCGATATGGTTCAGACTACTATCTCCTTCTTGGCAAGTTGACACTTCCAAGACTTGTCCGATTCGCGGGTGATGACTGCGCAGTAGATGCCAGAATCGGGCTGGCCTCCACCCATCACAACTGTGCCAAGCGTGTCAATGGGATAGCCACCCAGGTTGGCCGTCTGACCGTTGACCGATGCGCGCACAATCTTGCGGATCGTCGTCTTTCTGGCATCCTTCCGGTCATGCGTCGTGAATTCATCCACGATGACGTCACAGCGGATCATGGGTTCGCCCTTGATTTCACCCTGTAGTGACGCATCAAGAACGTTGGCTAACCCAACCAGAATTACAGTGTTGGCGTCACTGTTGTTCTGCTGGCGCAGACCGGGTTTGTCCGTGATGATCTGATGCACCTCTTCCTTGTACATCTCGGCCTGGAAGATGGCCCCTGCACCGTTGTGCGCGGCCTGGCTGGAGTGCGCGACCTGCCATATGGCACTGGCGCGTTCCAACCTGGTGTACTTCTGCCACAGATCGTCGTACTCGACCAACACGGTTCGGTACCACACCTTGAACTGGTCAATGCTGTCTGGATCAGTCCAGTTGGTTGCCGATGCGCGTCCGCCGTACTTGCGCTGAATGCCGATGGCACTCTCGTTCAGTTCGTCACTGACGCGCAACGCCCAATACTTGAAGTGACTGAGCGGCTTGGCATCGATGCCGATTGTCAGAAACTCGTGCATCTGCGGCAGGGTGATTCGCAGAATATCTACCACTGTGCCGTCCATAGTGGCCGGAACACAAGTGCGAGCCTCTTCCTTCGTCATGCCGCGCTCGTGTGTGGCGTCCTTCTCGAAGTAGAACACCGGCACTGTGTGCTTGAACACCATTGGGTCTTTGTGCCAACCACACCACGGAGCGCCACCACCGAGCAAGTCGGACAGTTGACCCTGTACGATGGACAGGGCTTTGTAGGCTTGATCGACGTTTACGTCCGTCTTAAAGCCGTCCGTCCCGACTTTGACCCAAAAGTTGAGCCACCAGTCCAGGTCGAGCTTGCTCTCCTGATTGCCCAGCGTCTTGCCCAACTCGTAAGCCAGTGCCTTGCGGTTCTTCACCGCAAACGTGGTTGCCATCACGTTTGTGGCATATCCAACGATCTTGGCGCAGATACGCGACTTGAGAATCATGTCGATGCGCTTATCGCCACTCGTCTCAAAGTCGGTGTTGGTCTTATTGAGCTTGTCAGACATGCCAGGCAGCAATGCGCGACAGGTATCCCACAATGCCGGTCGGAACGCGCAGTTGACGATGATGATGCCATCACCATCAAAGTCGCCGCCCATGTGCTTCCACAACTCAGGGTTAACGCCAACAGCGTTGCCGGGCTGGTAGTACATCGTCATGCCGAAGTAGGCATCAATCGTGATTTGCTGCAATTGGCGTGTCTTGGTGACGCCGATCACAGCCATCTTGATGTCCTCTTCGCACAGAACCAGATCGTATTGATTGCCGCGAATGATCATTTCCGCGTCAGTCAACATGCCGACCTGTCCCTTTGCAAAGAACTTGTGGCAATACAACGTGTACTGGATAACAGCCATCGCCGCGATACGAGCGATCTCGGAAACCACGAGATCATGGTCGGCGGGGATGGGCTGTACAGCGGTTTCACTGTTGTTGGAGTCCATCGGATACCGGCCAATAATCGCCTTGAGCAAGGATGCGATGCCACCCAGACGATTTACCGTATCGTAGGGCACAGTTGTTGGGACTGCCACGCGATACTTGCCTGCCATCGGGATGGACGTGGCAGCACGAACAGCATACTCCTGACTCTTCTGATTCAGGTGATTCGCTACAAACGGATGCAGCAGCATCTGTGCGTCCAGGCTGACGAGTGTTTCTTTGTCATCCATCTTGACGCGATTACTGCGAATCAGCTTTGTGCCGTCAGTCAGGTCGTTGATCGCAATGGCGATGTGGGGCAGCGTCTCTTTAGCCAGTTCCGGCGACCATGCCAAGCGCTGTGTCATGTGGAAGTTATCACGCACTTGACCCAACTGAATGCCAGTGGTCTTGTTGCGCATGATCGCCACATAACTGGTTGACGCATAGCCAAAGCCATCATCAACTGGATGCCTGCCAGCAATCAATTCGCCCTTCTTGGCGATGTAGATGCGGGTAGTGCCACGTCCTGCGCCATACATGGCGTTCGGGGTGTAGGCGCGTCCTGCGCGTTGCCCATCCTCGGATTTGTGTGCCATGCCTGTAGTGCGCAACAGGTCTTCCGTCATGCCGATGGTGAAGCCGCGCTTGATAGCAGAACCCCAGCCGTAGCATCCGAAGAACGCCAATCCCTTATATCCAACGGGTTCATCACCCATGAATGTGATGGGTTTGGCAAGATCGTCTGCTGTTGGCTCGTCTTCAGAACCATTCAACAGCCAGTCGATCATGACAATCGGCTTGTCTGCGAAGAATTCGCCCCATACCGTGTTGGCAATCGCGCGTTTCTCACCCGTGGGATAGCCACGTCGATTGATAACGACGACATCAAGCACGTGGTCGATGGCATGGAATACTGGCGCTAACGATGTTGCCGGTGCAGCATTCTGTGTTGGTGCGCCCATTCGCAGGACACGGGCTAAGGTTGCGTCTATGTTCAGTTTGCGCGTGCGGCCTGCACCATTGTTGGTAGTGGCGAATGCAAAGCTGAACTTGGGGGCACTGTTCTGGACCAGCTCATTGAAACCGACGAGTGCGATGATTACGCACAGTGCGAGAATGAATATGGACACGATATTCTCCTATCGTGAACACAGAGCGATGGTAGTAGCAGGCTGCAACCTACTACTACCGTTGTGGTAAGACGCCTTCGGGCTGATCGCTATTCCTCGTCGCCCTGGTAGTAATCGGCCTTCTCAGGCTGATACTTGTAGCAACTGGCGGCTGTGTTTGAAGCGGCAACGGTCTTGGCGCTGATTGCCATCTCAAGCTCGATGCGCATACACTGCAACGTCGCGAAACGATGGCCTTTCGATGCGCCGATCTTGCGCAACAGGCGCTGTTCGCGGCAAACGAAACGATGCAACTGAGATGCTGGCTGATTGCTAATTGCCAAACACTGAATGGCGCTGTTGTTCGTGACTGTGAGCAATTCAATGGCCTCGACGATGCGTAGTTCTGATAGGTAAGACATGGTGTGGACTCCTGGAGAAATGTGGATCGGGTTGTCACTGGCCGGCTCGCCAGCGGATTGCCCCATAGAGGTAGGGCACCCCCGGTGGCATCACTCTTTTGGGAGCAATACCACCATTAATACCCACACAAATCCCCCCGGAGTCCCACCACAGCAAGGCCGCTCCGAGCAGCATTTTTTTGCGATGCTCAAAACATTGCGCTTGTCAGTACAAACGTTCTATACTGGCAATCATGAGCGTTATTGGAGTTATCCCGGCTATTCAGTCAGAAAAGCATCCGTCCTACATCTCCCCGGCCATGCTGCCAGTCGATTACGATGTGGTAAATGGCAGTCGAATGCTGCGCCCAGTCATCCAGATCGCCGTTGACGGCATGGTGAACGCAGGCGTCGATAGTATTGTGTTCGTCATCAATGAGGCCAATCTGCCAGTCATGAACTACTTCAAGGACGGGCAGATGATCGGCGTCCCGATTTCATTCGTATGGGCGAAAGGCGAGGGCTTGGCGCTGGCAGTGGATTCGGTCTATGCCATGATGCGCGGTAATACGGTGCTGATGGCATTGCCAGGGGTGATGGACAAGAAGAGCCTGATTGCGGTGCTGAATCGCCACTACCAGGGGTCGCAGGCATTGACAGTGAGCGTTGCGCCGAACGTGCGTGAGTGCGAACAGGGGATTCAGGCCAGAGGATTGCAGTTGACCGGCGTCTATGCGTGGTCAGCCAGCTTCACCGAGTATCTGCGGGAGCGATTATTGGCCAGGCCAAAAACCACGTTCGACGACTTGATCAACACCAGCAGCGTGAAAGTGTCCATCGTCAAGTACTCCTACACGCCGCTGGTTAATACGACGCTGGCCTACACCAAGGCGCTGCACATGGCAGATCAAGTGCCGGAGTTCGTGCCGGATTCCATAAACGGGGTTTCAATATGACAGAGTTAGAGGCGGCGCGCATCGAGTTACGCGATAAGTGGGCGGCCCGTTTTGGCCTGACACGATCAGAAGGCCGATGCTGTGTAAAACGACTTCTTGGGAAAAGGTGCGACTACTCCAGGTCGGATGATTTCGACTGTATGGAAATGGGTTACGACCATCCTTCATTGTGGAATCGAGATGGCAAACCCGTTGTATTCCTATTCCAGCCATATCAACTGGGCCACGATGACATCCTGGGGCTGGCTGAAATGGCGCGTAAACATCAGTTTTACCTGAGTGTTGCCACACGTCCAGCATGGCACTATCCCGGCAGTGTGTTGCATATTGAAATCTGGGCATCGAAGGAATACTATTGCCTTACAACTCCACATAGCGAACCTTAGCGGCCTGCGTGATCTTCAGCACGTCATAGCTGTCGCCAAGGATCAGGACGCTGGCCTTGAATGGAATATCTTCCACTTTCATCACGAGTGGCAAGTCGCGCATCCGGCGATTCTTCTTCTTGAGGTAACGCTGATACAAAGAGATCGAGTCACACAGTAGTACTTGCATGGTTCTCCACACGTCGGTCAATATCGCGAAATAAGGCACCGCCACGGCGTTGTAATAATCAAATGAGACAAATTCGCCGTGACGGTCGCAAAACGTCGCCACAGTGCCTTATTACTTCTCCTGACTTTTAGCTTGTTTCTTGTCGGCGTTCTGCGCAGCCATGTCAGCCTGCATCTTCATCTGCATGTTCTGGCGCTGCGTTTCCATCGTCATCTTCTGCTGGCGCTGCTCAGTTTCCTGTAGCTGCTTCTGGCGTTCGGCCATCTCCAACTCGATCAGGTGTTGCTCTTCCGCGATGTTCTCGCCCTCGGACAACTGGCGCAGTGCGTTCGGAATGCTCATGATGGGCGGATCGACAGTGCGTCGGGATACCACTTCCTGCACTTTCAGGTCGCGTCGTTTGGGTAGCGGATAGCCCCACTGCACACGCGGTTCCAGGCTGCACATCGCTTCTGTTGCGCCGCCTACCTTGTCGATGCACATCATGCGCAGCAGCATCTTGTTGATCATGTTGTAGCCAATCTGCGTCATGGCGCGCTCGATGCCCTGATGCTGGGTATACGGCCAGAATTCAAGTTCTCGCGCATCACCGGACGGTTGCGAGCCTGAGATGTTGGGGCCGAACATGATGGACGGCGTATCGGAATCGGAGTAGATCATGTCCATCAAGTCTTCGATGAACTCCCGCGAAATCTGCGCGCCCTTCGTGGCTGAGGATTCAACCGTGAACACTTCGGGCTTGCCGCTCATGCCAGCCACTTCATTGCCGATGTTCAGGATCATCTCCTTGTTGTCGGTGTTCTTGCTGTCGCCGATCACGGTCGGTGTAATGCCGGTTTTGGGAATGTTGCGCCCAAACAGCCGGTTGAACATCGAGTTGCGCACGCCATCGCCCCGGTCGGCCATGCGATAGTTCAGTTCTTCGGTCATGGACACCAGACTTGGGACGTGTGACTGTCCGTACAGCCCGCCGGCGCGGGTGATGTGCGGGATGTAGACGAACGGCACAAATCCATACGGGTTGTCGCCTTTCATCCCATCCAGCGGCGGGACTTGATCGGCCACGGTAATCTCGTACTGATCGTTCGTCCAATGCTCGATGTACAGCACCCACGGCATACTGTGCGGGTCAACCTGGTAGCGCTGTCTGGCTTCGTCGCCGGTGATGTACTGCATCACGTACACTTCGGGAAACGACCACGGATCATCGTTACTCCACACTGGCAGGAAGAAGTCGGGGATCACCTTGTTGATGCGGAATCCGGTGGACAGTTGCGTGTTCCAGGTCTGCTTTGCCACGCGGAATACGCTGCCACCTAAAACCTGTGAAGTGGTGGCATTGTCGATCTGCAGGTCGGCACCTTGCGATTCGCCCCAGATCTTGTCAACGATCCGGGCAGCGTTAAGGCACAAGTCGTCTGTCTCACCCTTGTCGTTGCGAAACCCGAACTGGACCAGCGTTGTCGTATCTTCCGGCCTCTCGCCAAACAGTCCTCTGGCGTGTTTGTTGCAAACCCACTTGATCGGGTTGATTTGCAGGGGATAGCGCTTTTTGGACTTGTTCGATGGCGATGCAGCGTCCAGCATGACGGAGTCGTACCATTCCCACCAGCGCCAGTATTTGGTCGTCTGCTGGCCCCACTCGGTGATGAGGGCGCTGGAGATTCGATCAAGGATGTTGAGCGGCTGTGGCGTGGGAGCCATCTGCCGGTTGGAAAGCATTTGCTGCATGTGGGTTTACTCCTATCGACTACGAACGGCGATCCTACTTTCCGGGTCGAACTCAAGCGGATCGGACTGATCCACGGTCGGCAAGGGGTCGATAATCGCGGCTAAACGTCTCAACCATGAACCGATCAAATTCCTGAACTTGTTCACTGTTTTGTTCCTCTGGATACGAATCACGGTAAAGCGGAAACATAAGGAAAGCGGCCATACAGAGGGTTGTCACCAGGTCTTGTGACAACTTCTTGTCGGGCAGTCGGTAATCGCGTAACTGCTTCTCCAGTCCCTTGAGTCCACTGGGCGCCATCAGCAATCCCTTCGACATGAGCAGTTTTGCGGCGTTGATGTATTCCCACTTCTTCGCGCCATCGAAACTTAACGGGATCACCTGGTCGTCGCCGGATGCCCAGGCCAGTTCAGCGATGTGGCGCTGTGTGGATGTAGAGTCGTACCCACGGAAGTTGTTGGGGACGTGGTAGGTAGCGGCGTGATTGCCGAATGCCGCCAAGAACGGATTCAGACTGCCATTGCCGTAACCCCACCACAGCATCACCAATTTGGCCCGGCCAATCGGGAAGTCGGTTACGTCGAACACCATCACGACCGGCGCATTGCGATACGGCGGCTCGCCCATGCCGGGATCGCCGGCCATGAGATATACGTGGTCTTTCTCGAAAGCCTCGGCATAGTAGGTGACGCCCGGCCTCGTGTAGTCGATCACGGTCGTGCCATCCTGCTGTGCGTCAGTCCACTGTTGTTCGCTGAAGAAGTCCTCGATGAGTTGTTGCGAGAACTCAGCGCCCTTCTTGGCTGGCCGGTCGCCGCGCAACCACTGTGCTTCCTGCCCGGCTGGGATGTTGCGCACGATACGGGCAATGTCTTTGGGCGTCAGGTAGGGGTTGTCCCGGTGGATCACCAGCGCTGAGTAGTATTCAGAGGCGCGTTCTGGCGTCAGCCCGAAGTCGTACAACTCCCACAAGGTGTCGCAGTCGTAGGCCATCGACACCATCGACAGGCGACCCATGCGTGGGCGACCGTCAGGCCGCTCACCGCGTAGTCGTGTGGCAAGCCCGATCAGGATGTTGCCAAGTGAAGTCTGCCCTGACTCGTCCGTCTCGTTGAGCAGCCCGGCCTCGTCGATGTTGATCCAGTCGCCGTACCAGGATTGCACGTTGGCCGCGTTCTTCTCAACGTTCATGAACTCAGCGGTACTGCCATTGGAGAACTTGAACATGGCATACGGCTTTTCCTTGTAGCCCTTGCGCCCTTCGAGCAGGAAGCGTTGTTCGAACAGCGTGCCTTGCAGCGTTTCGTTGATCGAGCGCACCATCAGGTTGGACTGATAGATGGTCGGCGCGACGTTGAGGAAGCGGAAGTTGGGGATCGTGGCGCACTTCACCATTGCCAGCAGGCCAACATTTTTAGTTTTTCCCGTCCCAGTCGTGCCAACAACGGTGAGTTGCTCCTGTTGGGCGCGGTCAAATGCCAACACCCACGGCAGGAACATGAAGCCGCGTTTCTCGAAGAACGCGATGTTTGATGGCTTCTGCACCTTGCCGGCATCGGCTTTGTAGAGCGACGTTTCCTTGGAAGCCAGGAACTCTGAGAAGTCGCCAAACTGTGCGACTACCTCGAAAGGCACTTCGCTGGACTTGGACGCGAACGATGCCGGTCTGCCAGCCTCTTCCCACGCCTTGTAGTAGGCCGCGTGCCGAATGCTGCCGGGGTAGGCCATGTACCCGCCCCGGCTGTTCTTGAAGTAGTAGTCGGTGAAGATCGATGGGTTCTTCGACGCATACGTGGCGTCAATGATCTTTTGATCGCCATCGTTCAGGACGTAACGCGCTTTGTTTTGAGCCATCTATCGCCATTACAGCGGGTGATGGTTAGCAAAACCGCGAGTTAGGGGGTTGCGCCGAGTGTAAGTCTTTTCTTCGTCGCCGGCGTAACCTTAGATCCTTTTACTCGGATTCGGATTACTTGCCATGAAGAATTGCAGCGCATTCACGGCTACCCTTGGAATTCTTCATGGCCGGCTTTTCCGTTCTTCTTCAAAGCGTCGATCTGCCTCGGCTTCAGTGATGATTTCGAAACTTGGTCGAGAGAAATCCGAATCCGCATTTGGTAAACTCTTTGGTCCTCTATGATTGGGGGCAATTATTGCCCCACTATTTGTCGATTTTTGCCCCACTCCTGGGGCAGTTATTGCCCCACTGGTAGGGCAGATATTGCCCCACCCCAACTTCTCGATATTGATGCGGTACTGATTGGTTTGCTGGTGGTTTGGGTTCATATGGCCCTTCACTTCGGTCGTGATGTAGCCAGCCATTTCTAACTTCCTCAATGCGTAACGAACAGTTCGTTCGCTATAGTGGGTTTCTCTGGCAAGAGTCGTAACAGCCGGGTAGCAGTTCGTGCCATCGTCATAAGCGTAGAAAACAAGTTTCTCCATCACTTTGTACTCACAACCTTTTAGCGGCACATTGTGTACCAACTTCAACAGTAACTTGCTCATTACGCCCCAGCAATCTGATTGGCCTCCAGGTTTAACCTTTTGTAACGCGCCAGTGTCTTGAAGTTGAGTTTGAACGGGCCGCAATGGACGCGGCGATCCGAATTACCGCTATGGGTACCGTAGTTATTGGCCAGGCCAATTTTCACGACGTTGTCAATCATGAGCAGCGCCATGACCTTGCGCGTGGCG
>CAIXPS010000094.1 GCA_903921365.1 uncultured bacterium
CCAAGTCAATAAACTCAAACCGCTGGACGGCTGATACTGATACTTTGAAAATTCATCGACTGCTGCAACAAGTACTCGACAAAAACCGCATTTTCGGCCATTTTTAACACATTCCGACGGAATTCACGCCGGATTCAAGTTATACTCCCTACGGGAGTATATAGAAACTGATCTTAATTAACCAGAATCGAGATGCTTTAGTGTTTGTGTTGTACGACTAATTCTTTGGCGCTGGTGGAGCTGATACCTTTTCCAGCGTGGGCGCGACCTTCATGCCGTCAATCGCACTAATATTTCGCTCCCAGCCCTGATACCCTTGTTTTTCGATACGCAAAACATGTTTGCTTTTGGCAACCCTGATGTCAGCGGGTGTATTACCCACGAAATCGCCATCCACGAGAACATCAGCACCTGCTGGGGTCGATTCCACATGGACAGCAACAACCTCTGATACAGCTGCGGTTCCACCAATCCCTTTCGACAGACCATTGATTAGATCATCACTAGCTTGCTCAATGGCTGTTCGCAATACGGATTCCCAGTCATAGATGTCAGTAATCTGCGTCACACCTTCTGGAATCTGGATATCCACTATTTTCCGTGGCGACGCCTGATAGACCACCTCGCTGGTTTCAACATCAACAGCTCGCAGATCAAGGGATACACGCGTCGACACAAGCTTACGGCTTACCCCATAAGCTGTTGCCGCTCGCTCATCCACACGGAAGTTGCTAATTGCGCCCGTTACCAGATATTTTGCTTTGAGATCCTTGCAAATCTTCATCAAGGCGTCACCTCCACCTGTGGTCAGCGCCACGATTCGCTCGCTATCGACGACTTTCAGCCCAGGACTACTCCGATTCAAAATACGAAACCTTCCTGCGGTCGTAAGCTTTTCAGATACAACATCGGCAGCGATAGACGACGCATTTGCTGGTAGCTGCCATTCTCCTGGCGCGTATTCTAGAACCCGATCATGCATCCGCTGATACGCGTCACGCTGACTGCTCTTATCAATTCGCTTGCCGTTGACAACCTCCGACTCATGAACTGAGTCACTTCCCACTCGTACGTTCTTTTCGTCATACTTGCCAGGGACTACGCGGATTGCATATCCTCCTGTGCGGTTTTCAAACTCTGGCACCGCCACGAGTGGCTTGGAGTTATTGGCACTGGGCTTTGAATCATCGGCGACTGTGTTCAGAGCAATACTGACAATACATACTGCTGCTACCGCTAGCACCTTGTTCATAGGATCTCCTTGTTGTTATTGACTTTCCTATTCCTTCGTTGACTTGACCTTATACAACTTATCGCGCATAGGCGTGAGATCAATGGTTACCTTGACAGTAGAAGGGTATTTGCCTTTCCACTCAGTCTCGATAACATAGTTGTATTCGTATGCACAAGGGTACCCATTATAATCGTCGGGTACTCCCTTAACCGTACCTTTAGCTGGATCGATAGAGGCGGGCGTTCGGAGTCGTGGGTTCATACTATTGTACAGGTGCAACGCTAGCGGTTGGACGTTTGAGCCGCCGTAGAAGAGTTTATTCCAGTCATCTAAATCAGACACCCTGTCCTGCCGTGGTGTGTAGCGTTCAGCAATCTCCCAACAAATAAACTGTAGAGGCCCTGGGAATACGGTGCCCCCAACGGGATCCATTGTAATGGAGAATCCCGATATCGCCATGCTCAGAATACTTGCCTTGATCGCTGCGACGTTTCCGTTTTCAAGAGAAACAAGTCGTTCTAAATAGGCGTCAAACACTTGCAGACCATTTATTTCATTCGTAGAATTATTAAAGTTACTTAGTTCAAAAGTTTGGTGTTCGTTGTAGGTGTAGGTGTGCCACGCATGAAAAGCGGGGTATGGATGGCGCTTTATTAACGCCACTTGGGAATCATCAAGTTCCATTTTATCCGAAAGCCGAAATGTTGCTGTGAACACCAAAGCATCCGAACGAGCAATAGAAGCTTGTTCCTGTTGTTTTCGCACCGTCGCCGCAAGTTCATCTTCTGATCCGATGGACGTAAATTGTGCTGGACCAGAGCCTGCACTGATTGTCGTAGGCTTTGGTGACGACATTGTGATCTCAGCCAGTGCGGCCAGCGCATTGTCGCTTCTTCTGACGGCTCTCACAGTAAGTTCTGGAGAAGACGCATCGGTTGTCTCATCTGCTCGGAATGAAATAACTGTCGCGCCAAGAAGCAACGAATCCAAGGTCTTTCCTGCTACGGCTTGTTCACCTGCAATCTGATAGAGCAACTCGCGTTCAAGCACGCTTACTCGATTTGATACAAGCTGGTCGCAAGCGAGACAATATAGGACGCGCCCAGCAAACTGATACCGCTTATCCATGGAATCTACTGAGGTTACAGAGCACGCCCCTCCAGTCGCTTGCAGTCTCTTTGCGAACTCGCTGAGTTGTCTTTCTGAATCGGGTGTAATTGACAGCATCGGAGTGGTGGGGACGTCATTGGTCGCAAATCCAATGTGACTGGCCAAGCTGGCATCCAAATCAATGATCCGTGCAGGTGCTGTGATAATCTGGCCTGTAGTCGTACTGACGATCCGTAACGACAGCAACGCTTGACTGTATGGCTTTTGCCACAGCAACTCACCTACGAGCACAGCCTGCCCAGCCTTGATGTCTGTGTCGGCTTGTCCCTTGATCATCCATTGCAGGGTGTTTTCTTTTGCCACAAGTTCAATGTCTTGCCGATCCATTATGATAATCCCACTTTGCGCGGCTTCTAACAACGCTTTAGCTACCTTGTGCTGAATGAACGCCGAGACGGGGTTAATGCTCGAACCGTTGTAGTAAATCTTTGTGACGGTTAACTGCTTAATGCCTTTTTCCTGCAGGGTGGAAACAAGCTGCTGTGCGACGGTGTGGCGAACATCATCAAGAACGTGCTTGCCACGGGGACCACTTGAGGTCTGGTTGGTATTATCCTGAGCAAAGATGCTGGGAGTGAGAACAAATGACACTAACGCAACGACTACGAAAAGACAGTTTCGTGAGGCATTTCTAACATTCTGCAATACCGTAGTGCTTGAGATCATGAATATCCTCCCTGCGCACTCCAGCAGATGATCAACAACGAGTGGGAATCCATCAGAATATCCAGTGCCTGAAATTAAAGGGGCGTACTTACTTACGCCCCATGACAGGCACGTGGATGCCAGACAAACGAAGCGCTTTCAGCACGCCCTTGTGGGGGCGTGCTTCCATGCGCTGTCGTTTGTAAGAAATTTCCACGTTTCGTCACGGACAGCAGCCGAAGCTCGCAATTGTTAAGTTGTGAACAACAGATTACGCCGACCACCATTTGAAGCAAGCCAATAATGGATAGCAATAATCGATCAGGAGATGGACGGCGGCAAAACATTCACAGCATGCGGTTCCTGGCGTGTGCGAGTGGCGATTAGCACCGCAATGGTCCAGGTTGGCGCCAGATCAATCACAGGGATGATCTTGATGATGAATGAAGGCAGCAGGGCGAAGTGCCACCCGATCAACCGCCAGAAGAAGATGAACGCCAGGCCATCCACGACATCATTGGCAGGGGACGCAAATCCCTCCCCAAACATCGGGAACAAGAGGATCTGGGTGGCATCCAAACCAACCGCCACACACAGGGCAAGGATCCGTCGTGGCTTGGAGGGTGGGATCACGTCGACTTCGACACATCTTTCACAGGTAGATGTACACGTTTCTCCGACTGCACGAATACGGGTCGCGCAATATCATCCGCCGTGTACAGGTACCAGTGATCGTAGTCCTTGAGGAAGC
>CAIXPS010000095.1 GCA_903921365.1 uncultured bacterium
CATATGTACATCCCGAATACGGTCGCCTACAGCGGCACGCACGACAACAATACGACGATTGGCTGGTTCAAGAGTCTTGATGCAGAACCGCGCGCGCAGGTATTGCGATATACCGGAACTGACGGCAGCCAGATTCACTGGGACATGATCCGGCTGCTCATGATGTCGGTTGCGGGCATGACTGTGGCGACGATGCAGGACTTGATGGGATTGGGCGAAGAGGCGCGCATGAACATGCCCGGTCGCGCCAATGGCAACTGGGGTTGGCGTTTCACGCCGGAGATGCTGACCGACGCGATCAAGAAGCAGTTGAAGGATATGACGGTCGCGTACGGGCGATGATTAGCCCTCTCCCCCCGCCAAGCCGCCTCTCCCAGCGGGAGAGGGGCTAAGAAGTTGTGTAGTCTTGCGCACTTGCCCGTTATGTCGCCTGATTTCTGTTCCTGCTTCCCTCTCCCTGTGGGAGAGGCGGCTTGGCGGGGGGAGAGGGTCAGTCGCGCCTTCTACACCACCCGCTTATTCAACGGCCGCCCGTGTTGCAGGTTGCTGGCGTTGACGAAGAAGTCGGGGAAGCCGGCGCCGGAGACATCGCCGCATGAGCCGATATGCGGGGTCAGCACGATGTTGGCGGTCGGGTCGGTGTTGGCATACACGAGCAGCGGGTTGTCCTGCTTGATCGGCTCCCACTCATAGGTGTCGAACGCCGCGCCGGATAGGCGACCGCTGCGGAGCGCATCGACCACGGCTTGCTCGTCAACAACGCTGCCGCTGCCGGCTTCGCACAGGATCGCGCCTGGCTTCATCATGTTGATGCGAGCGGCGTTCAGCCACTGATCAGTTTCCGCGAAGTATGGCAACAGACAGACCACGATATCGCTCTCGCGCAGCAACTCCTCCTGCCCGATGTGCGTGATGCCCAGTTGCTGCTCGGTTTCCACCGGCAAACGCGCGCGCTTCGAGTACACAATCCTGCAGTTCCAGTTGGCCAGCCGGCGCGCCAACTCCGCGCCAATCTCGCCAAAACCCAGTATGCCGACCGTCTTGCCGTACAGGCTCTTGACGCGGCTTTCGCGGCTCCAGTTGAAGGCGAAGATGTCCTCGGTCGTGCGGCGCGATTTGAACGGGATTTCGGTGGGCACATCGCCTGCTTTTAACGGTGCGCTGATAGTGAACGACTCCGGATCGCGGCGCACGGTCTGTTGTAGCGGGAAGACGCGGCGCAATAGCGCCATGATCTCCATCATCATTTGTTCGGCCACAGCGATGACGCCATAAATGGGCAGCGTGGTTACGGCGACACCGCGCTCTCTGGCTGCTGCAATGTCGATGTCGTAATACAGCGACCCGATGCGCTCGATCAGCTTCAGCCGGCTGCCCGCCTCGATGATCCCGCGATCGATCACCCCGGCGCGCTCAGTGATGATCACGTCGATGTCTGGCATGAGACTTATAATCTCAGCGCGCGTCGGGAAGCGGCGCATCGTGATATTCAAACCGGCGGGGGCAGAGGCCAGTCGCCATTCCTGGTGTTGCTTGCCTAAGGGGCACAGGTAGAGTACGGAGAGTTCATTCATGGGCGCAAGTTTACATCAGGCTAAAGACGTTTTACAGGGTCAAACAGCGCCCGTTTTCCCATCGACGCGCTACCAGGGCAGCAAGGCGAAACTGGTCAATTGGATCTGGGATCAACTGTCCGGCATTGACTTCAACACCTGTCTGGATGCCTTTGGCGGGACGGGCGCGGTGGCTTATCGCCTGAAGCAAATGGGCAAACGGGTTACCTATAACGACGCCCTGATGTTCAACAGCGTGATTGGCAAGGGGTTGATCGAGAACCCGGCGGCACAACTGGACGAGGCAGAGATCGACAGCTTGCTTACGCGCCATTCCGATGTGGACTACCCCCGCTTTGTCCAGGACACATTCAAGGACATCTACTACACCGACGATGAAAACGCCTGGATCGATCAGACCATCACGAACATCCATGCGCTCTCGGCTGGAGAAGAGTTTGATAACGGCTGGTCGCACAAACAAGCGCTGGCGTTCTTCGCGTTGTGCCAGGCGTGCATCGTCAAGCGCCCGTACAACTTGTTTCACCGCCGCAATCTTTATCTGCGACTCGCGCCAGTGAAACGCTCGTTTGGCAACAAGGTCTCGTGGGATCGCCCGTTTGAGGCGTGGTTCCGCCATTTCGCAGCGGAGGCTAACCGGGCGGTCTTCGACAACGGCCAGGTCAATCGCGCATTGAATGGCGATGCCGTCGCCTGCCCGGGCGTGTACGACCTCGTGTACATCGATCCTCCTTACCTGCCAGCGCGCGGGCAGGGGGTGGACTATCACGGCTTCTATCACTTCCTCGAAGGTCTGGCGCACTACGGGTCATGGGAGAGCGAGGTCGATATGGCGTCGAAGCACCGCCGGCTGCGCCCGCAGCCCAGCCCATGGACCGATCGGCGGCGCATCTATCAGGCGTTCGACGCGCTGTTTAGCCGATTTCAGGAGAGTATCCTGGTCGTCTCGTATCGCAGCGACGGCGCCCCGACGGAAGACGAACTGGCGGCATTGATGCAACGTTATAAGCGCGCGGTGCGGGTGGCGCACTATGGTCAGTACAAGTACGCCTTGTCGACGAACACGCGCTCGAGTGAGTTGCTGTTGATCGGTGTATAACTGACGCATGGCGAAAATCGTAATTATCGGCGTGGGCAGCACATCATTTGGCCCATCTATTTTCGGCGACCTTTTCAGTTATGCGGAACAGTTGCGCGGCAGCAGCGTCTGGCTGGTGGACATCAACGCCGGCTCGCTTGACCTGATGACGCGCTATGCGGATCGGC
>CAIXPS010000096.1 GCA_903921365.1 uncultured bacterium
ATACATCGCTGCCGCTCGCGTTATGAACTCCTCACGCCTTTGTACTCGACTCTTTACTGCCTTTCCCATGCTTGTCAACCCTCCGTTCTCCTATTCTCCCCCAGTCGCCGAAAAGTTACCCACGAATCTGCGGTATACCCGGCAGGCTATGCCCACTTTACATCCTGGCAGGATCTTTATATAATAATCATACATTGACTGATGTAATGCCGAAACGCATTTATCTGGCAGACTTACGACGAGGTTGGCGTCCATTGCTGCGACCAAGGCGTGACAAGGGTTCGGAACCGGGAGCATAGTGTTCGGTATACCTGCGATTGGCTGGCTCGTTCAACGCACTGGTAACCGGCACACCAGCGCGCAGCAGGAGATATTCTGCCCACTTCACCTGTCGACGCTTAACGGAGAAAGCAAGATTGTCGCCGGCTAGACTGCGATCCCAGACCTTGACGCCGTGACGTTTCAGCAGCCGCTCAATATCAATACCGCGCCAGCCGGAGTAACGCGAAACGAGAATCGTTGGCGCATTGTGGGAGATTAAACAGGAAAGTAATTCAGCGGCCAGACCCGCAATGCCGCTTCTGCGGTAGGCGCCGTCCCAGTCCGCATTCAGGAAGGTGTAGATGACTCCTTCAATACGATCGATTGGGTCAAAGTACGCCGGGATATCTGATATGTTCATTGTTGACACGCCCTCATAGAACAGATGTTCTATTGTAGCACTGACTGACTTCAACGCTGCGCGCAAGATTCACCAGCATAGACATGACATGATGGGGAAACACGTTGAACAATCTGATTACATTAGCCCTCTTCGTAGTGACCGTCGTGGGCGCATATAAGCTGTTGGTATTGGGAGGAATACTGCTGGATATGCGTTCCTATGTTATAGGCATCGCTGTCGCAGGAGTGATCGCATTCTTGTCATTTATCCTGCATAGTTGGTGGGGTTCGTTCACAAACGCCTTTCGCCCTCAAGTAGTGGTGCTGCAAACTAAAGAAAGTCCAGTTCATGTTATGGGATGCGCAGGTGGAGGATTATTTTTATGGCTTATAGGCGTTATCGTGATTGGTATTGTCGGCTATTTCGTGTTCTTCAAACTCCAATGAGTGAGAAACACTGCATCAATCGCCTCACGCCCGCATCTTTTGGTTTGCCTCGGTAGTTTGTGTAACCGCGTCAGTATCCTGAACGGACATCATCATCATCATCTATTGGGGTCAGAGAAGATTTCCAACCGTTCACGGAGCGGCATCGGTTGGTAGTCGAACTCACTGTGAAACCGACTGACATCGATCCTCTCCGGGTCGCCGCGCGCGCCGCCGGGGTCAAAACTGAAGGCAAGATGCGGGTTCAGCGCCGTCACGGCATCAGCGAGGGTTGCGCACGTCCAGTGCTCAGCCGGCGTGTTGTACAACGTGTGATGGGGCGCTGCGACCGTGGCGAAGCATTGCAGCATCTCGGCGATGTCAGTGGCATGGATCAGTGGGAGCACCTCGTCACGGGCATACGGCAGGCGAATGGTATAGGGTCGCCGCAGGCGCCGCCGGTCGAAGATCTCGCCGCGCCACATCGAGGCCGTGCTCACCACGCCAGCGCCGACGACCATCGCAATCCGCGCGGCGACGAACGACAACCTGCCCTGCCGGTGGTATTGCTCGCCGGCCATCTCGACATAGCGTTTGCCCAGCCCATACACGTTTTCCGGCGCGGCCGGCTCGGTTTCTGCTACGGCGCCATAGCGCGTATAGGGCTTCGGGCCGTAGGCGCTGATCGAACTGCCGTACACGAAGCGCGTCACGTTATGCCTGGCGCGCGCGGCCAGTTCAAGCAGCATAAGGCTGCCGCCGATATTGACGCGCATAGCATCCGCGGGACGCGATTGTGACTCTCGGTTGCGCAGCGAGGCCAGGTGGATGATCGTGTCAAACGCCTCAGTGCGGAACAGCCTGGCCAGCCAGTCCGCGTCGCATATGTCGCCCGTGATGAAGCGGTATGGCGTGGCCTCGGCGCAAGTGCGATCCGTCGCCGCCACCTCATGCCCGTGCGCGGTCAGGACGTGGCACACCTCGCGCCCGATAAACCCGTTTGCGCCGGTGACAAGGATCATACGAGGGCGTCTATCGTCCCGCTTTCAATGCTGCGGCAACGCGTTCCAGTCGCGCCAAGGCCTCTCGCGCGATGTCGGCAAAGGCGGGGTCGGGAAGCACGCCGAAGCCCTCGACCTTGAGCGCCGCACGAGTTCGTTCAATCGCGGTCTCGTAAGGCTGTTTCAGTTGGACGTGAATGCCCAGTTCGGTAGTTGGTTGTGCGGTCATTGTTTTTTGCTCCTTGGGATGCGCATTGTATACGTCTGCGTATACGTCTGCATTTACGTCTGCGCATGCCGTTATTCAGTTAGATGCACTTGAGGCGCAAAGGTGACAAAGCGGCGATCCCGACCAGTTATATCCCTAAATATCTCCCTTGCGGATATGACATTTTATGGCCTGAATCCTTATAAATTATCCAGGGTATCAACAAGCGACACATCTTTATACTATGAACAACTTCAAATATCACCAAGTGACTGAGAATCGGGAAATTCCAACCGTAGAAGGTGAGGGTAGCGCGACGCTCAACCGGCGCATGGCGCTATTCTGCTTTGCGCTGGCCGGCGCCTTTCTCATTGCGCTGCTTATCGCATCAACGGTGTTGGCAGAAGCGCCAGACGCATCCATGGGGCCGAAACAACCGCAGGTCACTGGCGGGCAATTTACAGTAAACACCATTAATGACGATACAATATCAGACGCATATCTGACGTTGCGCGAGGCGATACTTCTTGTCAATGGCGGAACCGGAGCATCCGGGCTGAATCGACCTCTGAATGCAGGTGAAATAAACCAGATTTCGAGTTGCATCATTTCCGGAGGGTTCATCAACAACGGATGCGGCCCAGGCTTCTCCAACACGATCATATTTCAAACCGGGGCATCGACAACGATTTTAGTGCTGACTCCGCTGCCGGCCATTACCACCGATGGAACGACGATTGACGGTTCTCCCAACACCTGGCATCTTGCCATGGCTTCACTCGGCAGCGGCAACGGGTTGTTTATCGCATCCAATCACAATACGATACAGAACCTGACTATCTCCAAGTCACCTTCATACGGTCTGCGTATCGATGGCGACTACAACACCATATCGAGTTTCTGGGTGGAAAGCGCCAAGTGGGACGGCATTGTGATCAGCGGAAGTAATAACACCATTACCGGCACGTCAGTCGGCGGTTATACGACAGATACAACGTGTGGAAACATGCAGGGCAATGGCCAATACGGCTTGCACCTGATGGGCGGCGCTGCCAGTAACAGGTTTGAGTACGGTTCTGTCGGCTGCAATACCAATGGCGGCGTTTACATCGAAAGCACTGCCGGAGATTCAAATGTTATTGGGCCCAAGGTGAATGTCGGCGAAAACCAATATCTAAACCATAGTCAAGGCAACACGGGTCCAGGGATCATTATAGACAGCAACTCCAACGGAGTCATTTCGACTACCGTGATGAACAACACAGTTGGGGTCAGGATCGGCGGGAGTTATAACACCATCGGCGGCAGCGTTATTGACACAAACAGCGGGGATGGTATTTATCTGCACAACAATGCCGGCTTCAACCGCATTGGGCTGACAGGTCTACTTGGCCCTCAATTGGGCAATGCAATCCTGAACAACAGCGGTTGGGGCGTCAACATGTTTGGGGCTCAAGTGAATAACACGTATATTGCAGCAAACCGGATTGGCTCCAAGATGACGAATCTGACTTCAAGCGGCAACGCACTGGGCGGCGTGCGCGTCTTCGGAGGCCATGACAATCAGGTTGGAGATAACAACCACTGGTTTGACTGGAACTATATCGTCGCGAATGGCGGCGACGGCATACTGATCTCAAACGGCGCGCATGACAATGGCGTCAATCACAACATCATTGGCATGAGTTCCTACAACAACAGTGGTAATGGGATCACGGTCGACTCAGGTTCCTACTACACGACTATCGGCGGAACAGCAGACTGGCTGAAGAATAACATCGAAAAGAATGACGGGAACGGCATCGCAATCAATGGCTCTACCACCACCAGCAACACGATCACGGGAGATCTCACTTCGTTTAATTCGCAAAATGGGGTCCTGATTGACGGCGCGCCCCACAATACGATCACCAGCATCTATGATCAGGACAACTTAAAAAATGGCATACTGATTACGAATACAGCGCAATTCAACCTCGTTAGCGGAGGGCGCAGCGAGTACAACGGGTTGAACGGGATACAACTGGGCGGCGTCAATACCTATATCAATATTATCAGTGGAACCATCATCGATAACAATACTGTCAACGGGATCGATGAACGAGATGGCGCTCTGTCCAACCAGTGGTCGCACCTGAACATGGGCCAGAATGGCGCGAAGGGGATTGACTTGCACTGGGTTCCTGCGATCACGCCTATTATTATGTCGGTGAGCGGCAACGGGGTCATCACCATAGCCAGCGGCCTGGCAATCCCCTCACTCGGTTTCCCTGACATTGCTTTTGTTGAGGTGTACGCCTCAACTCTCAGTCAGTCAGGCAATCCCGAGGGGCGCAGCTACCTGGGAACGGCTGCCGTGTTGCCCAATGGCGTATGGTGGCTGCCGCTCCCTTCAGGCGCCGGCTTGTGTATCACAGCCTTTGAATCACATGGTTTTTACGGCACCTACTCGGGAGAGTTCAGCCAGAACACATGCCGTGTGTTTATGCCTTTCGCTAAAAAATAGGTGAGGGCATTTACCTAAATGGAACAATCGCCTCGTTGGGATGATATTGGGGCGATATTGAGTCACACTGAATTAACGGTCAACTCGCCGCCGCAATTGTGATGCACACGATCCCCACTGCGATCACCAGCGCCGCGCCGATGCGCAGCCCGCGCGCCGGCTCGTGGAAAAGCAGGGCGGCAGCCGCGACGCCGATCACAATGCTGAACTGGCGCAGCGCGGAGATGTAGCTGGCAAACGGGCTGAGCTGATACGCCCACAGCACCAGGAAGTAGGCGCCGGTGATGAACACTCCGGCAAAAGCCGCCCAGCGCCACTCGCGAATCCCATGCGCAGCGCTAATGCGTTCGCCAGCCAGCCGCAACGCCAGCCAGAGGTATGGGATGGAGGCGATGGCTTCGAAGATCGCGTAGCGCGCGGCCGATGCCGGGCCGGGAGGCAGCGCTTCAGCGGCGATTTTGTCGATGGTTGTGTAGCCGACCGTGCCGAGCGCTGTCACCAGCACCCAGATGAAGGCGCGGTTGCGGTAACGGGCAAACGATACGACGCGCAACGACTCCAGCGGGACCATGGCGCACCCGGCAAAGACCAGTCCCATGCCCAGCCACCCGAGCGGCGCCGGCATACGCCCGCGCGCCATGTCGATGAAGGCAAGGAACAGCACTGGCAACGCCCGCGCCAGGGGATAAATGACGGTGAAGTCGCCGCTGCGGTACCCCATTGTCAGCCCCAGATAGTACAGCGCCTGAAAGATGCCAGTCAGCGCCAGCAGCCCCCACACCTGTAACGGGAAGGCCGGCCCCAGCCATTCGGCGGCAAGCGCAGGCAGGATGCCAATGATCCCGGTGACGATTGTGGCGCGCAGGAACAAGGTGGCATCCGAGCGGCGCGAGTGTGCCAGCAGGTTCCACCCGGCATGCACGAACGCCGAGATGCCGATTAACAGAAATGGGAGCGGCGTCATCGTTCAGGCGAGGATTTCTTCCACGCAGCGCCCTTCCCAATCGGCATGCGCCTTCAGCCCCAGTAGGCGGGCGATAGTCGGCGCGGTGTCGAGCAGGCTGATCGGCGCATGGATGTCCACCCCACGGCGAATGCCCGCTCCGGCAGCTACCCACGGCACCGTCATATCCTCGGGGATGTCTGCCCCGTGGCTGCGGTCATGCCCGCCATGATCGCTGGTGAGCACCACGGCATGATCGTCGGGGATGGCTGCCAGCACGGCGCCGACGGCATTGTCCACCCGCCGCACCTGCTCAATGTACCTGGGCGACATCCAGCCGTGGTTGTGCCCATATACATCGACGGTGCCGAGATAGACGAACATAAAATCCGGGCGATCACTACGCAAGTAGCGCACCGCCTCATCAGCAATCACCTGATCACCATCCGGGTCGGTGTAGCAGTTGTCGCGAAAGTATGAAAAAGCCAGCGTCTCCGGTCGATTCAGGTCGCGCAATGGCTCCCAGTTGTGAAAGAAAGCGCTGCGCAACCCAGCGGCCTTGGCGACATCGACGAGACCGGGCAGCGGGCGCGCCATCGGCGCCCAGGTGTTCGTGGTGATGCCATGTCGCCCTGGTGGGACGCTATGGAAGATCGAAGTGTGCACGGGGAGTGTGATTGATGGCATCACGCTCGTCGCGCGCAGCGTCGAAGCGCCGCGCGCGCGCAACGCCTCAAGGCTGGGACAGTTGGCGGGTGATATCGCGTCGGGTCGTAACCCGTCGATCAGAATCAGAACGGTTGATGACATGGGCTGATTATCATCCTTCCTATTGTGACATCGTCCAGCCGCCGCCGATGTAGATCAACTGCCCGGTAACCCATCTGGCCTGCTCCGAGGCTAGAAACACAAGCACATCCGCGACATCGTCCGGTCGTCCCACACGGCGCAGCGGGATACTGGCAGCGATAGTCTGCTCCAGTTGTGGCGCGATCCAACCGGTTTGGATCGGCCCCAGCGACGCAATATTGACAGTGATGCCGTACGTCCCCAGTTCGATGGCCGCTGAACGGCTGTAGCTCTCCATGGCATGTTTGCTGGCGCCATAGGAAACCTCGGAAGGAAACGCGGAGGCGCCGTCAGTGCTGATGTTGATAATTCGACCCCAACTGTCGTTGCGCTCGATTTTTCGTCGCGCAAACTCCGCCATCATCAGCGCCGTGGCGCGGCTAATGACAGCAAAGTGCCGGTCGTGCAGTTCGGCGCTGATCGTCGTTACCGGGAAGCCATCCACTGCGCGGCTATCCGCGTTCAACCGGCTGCGCGGGATGAACGTGTCCTGCAAACAGTTCGCTGCGTTGTTGATCAGAACGTCCACCCTGCCAAACGCAGACTCGGCGCGATCGAAGATCAGCGGCACGTTACGCGCATCCGCGAGATCCGCTTCCATGTCCTCGACGCGCGCGCCAGTTGCACGCAACTCGCGCGCGATATTGACAGGCGAGTTCTGAAGACTGTTGTACAGCGCCTCGCCAGGGACTGATGGAACTTCGTCCGATTCGTACGGTTGATGAAAGGTGTGTAGAAAAAGCGATGCGCCCTGCACAGCGAATGCGCGCGCGGCGGCGGCGCCTATCCCTGACGGGTTATTGGCGCCAGTGATCAGCACGACTTTGTCCTGGAGATTTGGATTTATCATTTTATAGCCTGGATATAGCGAGATGGCGGCTCATCTGATTCGGCAAGCTGAGCACCACAGGCGACGCAGATATAGTTTGGCATATACGAACTCTAACGCGTGTGACAATGCTGTTTATACACTGCAACCACGATATGCGCAGATACAATTCTATGAGCAGAATGCCTTCAAAAGGGGTTACGACATGTCAACAGCAAATGATCAATGGGCCAAGTATATAAAGCAGAAACAAAGTACACCTTACTGGACTCGCATCACAAATCCTGATTTGCACTATAAAGAACATCTGTTCGACTTGCTCTTGACCTATCGCATCCTTGAAAACAGTAGTCATGAGTACATCATGTATCCTCATGACGCAATACGATTGGTTTGTGAACTGGAGCGCATGGGGATTGCTGTAATAGGCATCACCGTGTGGTGTTCTGTTCCGGATGGAGTACATAGCAGGGACTGTTGTCCTGAGGGACAGGGAGGTCCTAAGGGTAAAGGGGAGTGGTTCAATGAGTATGTGCATCTTGGGAGTTGCGTGCCGGACTCTATCTTTGAGTATGGTGAGTTCGACCTTGCCACAAAGTCCAACCCACTCGTGAAGGAATATCTTGATACGCAGCTTCTAGTCGAGACACGCGGTAACGATCGCATTAGAGTTTCGCCTGACATATATTTTCCGGGATTGGACGACTTATATCTACAAGTCATATCTCATTCCCACGCAGGCAGTTAATACCTGCCGGAAATAGGGATAACCGCTGCTCGTTGGGAGGGAAGCCATCAGGTATTCGGTCGATTGGCTGAGTGCCGTCAGTACTACGTTGATGCGGCGACGGCGACTTCGATCCAGACTACCGTCATCGCTTCGCCTGCATGCACTTCGATGACGTTGTGCGCGGCATGTATTGCAGTGGATGGGATGGCATACAGAGACAGCGGCGCCTCAGGGCCGGGCTTGAATGTGCTTTCGCCCGTGGGTATGCACAATTCGCCATTGACGCGCACCTCGTATGGCGGACGGTCTGCGCCTAATCGGACGAACGCCTGCGCGGTTGGCTGCGGCCCGATGTGGAGGCGGAAGGCCTGCCAGCCATCTGCGGCGACCACTGCCGGTAGCTGCTGGGCGCGCGGCTCGCCAGGCGCCCACGTATCGGCGAAGGTCATGACGTGCCGCCGCGCTTTGCCAGCCAGTGTGGCGAGATCGCCGCACTCGCGCAACAGCGCCGGGTAATTCTCAAGGTCGTCGATGCAGGTTTGCGAGTCCATGTAGTTGAACAGGTACAGACCATCTGAGCCACGATCGAGGAACGAGGCTGCTGCGCCGCGCGCAGTCTCCAGCGAGTTGGTCTGGTACAGCGGCCAGTCGGGTGAGGGGCGCAGCAATACTTCCAGCCCCGCGTGCAGTGTGACGCCTGTGCCGTCGAGCAACTGCTTCCACAACTCAATAGGCATGTCGGTTTCTGCGCTGGCCCAGAATGGGGTAATCACCAGCGCATCCACCAGACTGCGGCGCGCCCATGTCACTGCATCCATGCCCATGCCTGCGGATGTCGCCGGGCGCGACGGGACGCGCGCGCTGAGCTGGATGCGATGCCCGCGCCGTTGCTCCCAATCATCAAGCAGACGACGCACCTCGGCAGTGAATTCGGTCAACACCCCAGCCCCGGCACTCTCATAACCTGGGCGGAAGTGAAAACCGAAACGCATCCAGTCCAGCTCCAACCCATCGAAGTCGTAGCGCTCAGCCAGTTCGTGAATTAACCGCAGGTGATGCTCGCGCACCTCGGCCTGACCATAATCAAAGGCGCGGTCGACCCACGCGCTGAACTTGCCATGCGTCACACGGCGCAACTGCGGATTGCCACGCCAGAATTCACTGTGGATGTAGCAACGTTCGTCGTCGACGTTGTGCACGTCGTTCATGCGCATCGACAGCCACGGGCTGATGTCGTGATGGCGGGCGCGTTCGATCCAGCGCGTATATGGGTCGATGCCGGCCTGATGGAGCGCCCACGCCGTGTGAATCCAGCCGCGCGCGCCTGTTCGCGCCTCAGGCGACAGACTCGCCAGCAGCGGTTGATCGTCCGGGCCGGTCGGGTCGTAGCCGCGCCAGATCGGGTCCCAGGCGTCGCTGGCGTAACTGGTGCGCATGCAGTTGGGGCACAGCAACAAATGCGTCACCTGCGTCCCGGCATATTGATCGACCCACGCATCAACCATCGTCTCGTCGAGCCGTTGACCGGCGCGCGTGAAGAAGAAATGACTGTTGTCCTCGTTCAACCAGATACAGATC
>CAIXPS010000097.1 GCA_903921365.1 uncultured bacterium
AATACCGCCGGCAACGGGCTGGTATTCATTCAACCGCAGGAACGCGCCATCGTGATCAGCGCACTCAGTTCGGTGGGCTATCGTGATCCGCCGCTGAATCCCGGGCTGCATTTTATCGTTCCGTTTGCTGAGTCTGTGAAGCGCTATACAGTGGCACAGCAGGCTTACACAATGTCCAAGACGCCCACTGAGGGCAGTGTTAAGGGTGATGACTCGGTTGCCGCGCGCACTTCGGATGGACAGTTGGTGTACATCGATGCAACAGTGCAGTACCAGGTCGACGAGAACCTCGTGACGAATCTGTACATCAAATGGCAGGATCGTTATACCGATGACTTCGTGCGCCCGCAGAGCCGCAGCATCATCTACAACCAGGCAGCCTTGTACAAAGTCGAAGAAGTGTACAGCACCAAGCGCGTGGAATTACAGGCGTTGATTACAACTCAGTTGAAGGAAATCTTTGCGCGCGATGGATTGAAGTTGACGGCGTTCCTTTTGCGCAACGTGACCTTTAGCGATGAGTATGCCGCCTCAATTGAACAGAAGCAGATCGCTCAGCAGAATGCGGAGAAAGCCAAGTTCCTGGTCGAACTGGAGCAGCAGGAAGCGGAGCGCGTGCGTGTGCAGGCCAAGGGTCTGGCCGATGCCGCAATCTCCCGAGCGCAGGGTGATGCCGAATCGCAGGTGATTCGCGCGAAGGCAGAATCCGAGTCACTCGGTTTGATTGCCAACGCGTTGAAGGATAACCCGAATTTGTTGACGTACCGCTACATCGAAAAGCTGGCGCCAACGATCAGCACGATATTCCTGCCGACTAATCAGCCGTTCTTGCTTGATCCCAAGTCGTTCGTAGCGCAACCGACCGTCGTCGGGCCAATCACGCCCACAGTAACGCTACCGTCGATTACCGCGACGACGCCGATCACAAAGTAGCCATTAGCAGTTTAGAGAATCCTTGCGAAAGCCACTGGCTTTCGCAAGGATTGGCAGACTTAAGACTCTTTTGTTGAATCTTCCTTAACGTCGCCGCGCATCTGCGATAGCTGCGCTTCAAGTTCAACACGGCGCGCATTTGATGCGCGGCGGCCTTCCTCCAGAATCGCGTCCACTTCTTTCCTTATCCCCATCCTGAGTGTCTCACCCGACTTTGGCGTGAGAAGTAGAACCGCTGCTGCGCCTGCAAGCGCACCCAGCAAAGCGCCTCCCAGAAAATTGACTATCTTATTCATGTGTATAGCCCCCTTAGGTTATGCCTGTCTCCTGAAGTCTTTACAATCCGATAAAATGAATTATAAACTTGGTGTAAAGAAGCGCAACCGTTGTGTTTCATCGAACAGTGGAACAGGCGGCGCCGACTCTTATGCCAGGATGTTTGAGGAGTAATACACGAGCACAATGAGTATCAAGCGTTTGGAAAAACTTCAACAGTTGCAGCAAGCAGCCGGAATTGACTATGTGGCGCTTGTCCCTGGGGCGAACCTGCTCTATTTCACTGGCGTGCACTACCATTTAAGCGAGCGCCCGATCATTGCAATCTTCCCCGCCCGCGCGGGTGAACAACCTGCATTGGTGGTCCCTCGATTTGAGGCCGGGAAAGCGTTGCATGGCCCGGTGAAGATTGACTGGCGCGTCTACACTTATATGGATGGGCAGAACCCGCAGGACCTGGCAGATCAGGCCGTTAATGATCTTGGCCTTGATCACACGGTTATTGGCGTGGAACCCACGCAAATGCGCGTGCTTGAATCCGGGCTGCTCAGCCATCATGCTCCCGCGGCGCGCCTGGTTTCTGCCGCGGATATCCTCAAACAGATGCGCATGACTAAGGATGCGGACGAGCTGGATCGCATGCGCCGCGCGGCGAAGGCGCCCGAGCGCGTGCTGGCTGAAGCCGTCAAGCGCATCAAGCCCGGCATGACCGAACGCGAGGTCGCGGGTATCTTCATGAGCGTTTCTTTTGAGCAGAATCCGCAGGAACCTGTGTCGGCGCCGCTCGTGCAGACTGGCCTGAGCGCTGCCGATCCGCATGCGTTTGCAGGCGGGCGCGCCGTCCAGCCCGGCGACCTGATGGTGATTGACTTTGGCGCCGTCGTTGAGGACTATGGATCGGATATCACGCGCACCATTGCAATTGGCGAGCCTTCTGCCGAGATGAAGCACATCTATGAAGTGGTCAAGGCGGCGAACGCCGCAGGGCGCGCAGCAGTGCGACCGGGTATCCTGGCTGAAGACATCGATAAGGCCGCGCGCGCGGTTATCGACCAGGCGGGTTACGGGCAGTATTTCACACACCGGACTGGTCATGGGCTTGGGCTTGAAGGCCATGAGTCCCCGTACATGGTGCAGGGCGATAAGACCGTGCTCGAAGTGGGAATGACGTTTACGGTTGAGCCGGGCATTTATATTGAGGGCAAGGGCGGCGTCCGTATCGAAGACGACATGGTTGTGACAGCCGATGGCGGCGAGAGCCTGACAACATTTTCTCGTGATCTGATCATCGCGTGAAGACTGATCTGTTGATCCTATGGTCGTGGGAGTACGACGCTGACTTCCTTGGCATTCTGCAAGCTGCGTGCGCGACGCGCGGTTTGTCCGTGCAGGTGCTTGGGCCGAAGGATCTGGCCGGTCTGCCAGATGAGCTATACAGCGGACGAGTCGATACGGGCGTGATCATCGATCGCGCGTGGGACTGGGGCGGCGAGTATGCGCGCCACTGCGATGCGGTGCGCCAGAAGGGGCTGCTGCTGCTCAACGATTATGATCTTGTGCGACGCGCGTGGAACAAGCCAACGATGCATTACGAGATCATCGCACATGGCTTGAGTGCGCCGCACATGATCGTGCTGCCCGCCTGCGAGTCGCGCCCTGAGGTTGAACCGGTTGATTTGCCGAAGCTGGGCAAGAGCTTTTCCATCAAAGGAGCGCATGGCGGCGGCAGCGGCGTGTTGGCCCCCGCTGGTTCATGGGAGGAAGTTTTGTCGAAACGTCAGGAATGGGCGACTGACGAAACGATTCTGCAGACGTGGGTCGAACCGCAGATGATCGGCAAGCGGCGCGCGTGGTTCCGCATCTTCTATGCGTGCGGCGCAACATTTCCGTGCTGGGCGGATGATCTGACACATGAACAGACGCCGGTAACGCCAACTGAGGAGAACCTTTATCAACTGCAGATTCTGCGCGGTATGACGCAGCAGATCGCGGGTTTGTGCCAGTTAAATGTGTTTTCCACTGAAATTGCGCTTGATGAGCGCCATGTCTGGCAGGTGGTGGACTACGTCAATGAGCCTTGCGACTATCGTTTGAAGTCCAGGGCGGCCAACGGTGTGCCGGATGGCGTGGTCAAGG
>CAIXPS010000098.1 GCA_903921365.1 uncultured bacterium
CAATGCCACCGGCATCAATGGCCCGTACGATAGCGACGGTAACGGAGAAAAAGGCGCAGCGTTTGTCTTCACCCGCGTCGGAGCCAACTGGGCGCAACAGGCTTATCTGAAGGCATCAAACACCGATGCCGGCGATCAGTTTGGCTACTCGGTAGCGGTCTCAGGCGGCACCGTCGTGGCCGGTGCACCGCAGGAGTTCAGCAGCGCGACAGGGATCGGCGGCAACCAAGCAGATAACAGCGTGGCGTACAGCGGCGCGGCTTACGTCTTCGTGCTCAACCAAGGCTGCGACGACGGCAACGCCTGCACGCTGGACAGCTGCGCGGGCAGCGCGTGCACGCACACGCCCGTGACCTGCGATGCCAACGCGCAATGTGGCGCCACGTCCGGCTGCGTCTGCAACCCGGGGTTCGACGGCACCGGCGACGTGTGCAGCTGCGGCGGGACGGTCGAGGCCATCACCATTGGCGCTGGCGCCGGCATGGCCATTGCAACCGCCTGCGCCTACGACTGGCCGGTTTGGGGCAACCGCAGCATTTCTCCCAATAGTTACATCGATAACGGCGACAGCACCGTCAGCGACTGGCAGACGCGGCTGATGTGGCAGCAAAGCCCGCCCGTTGGCGCGTGGGCGGACGCGAAAATCATCTGCGATGGCTTGACGCAGTCCGGGCATTACGACTGGCGGCTGCCCACAGCGGCGGAGGCGGAGAGTCTTGCGGACTACACCGCGGCGACGGGCTTCAATGCTGCGGCGTTTCCGGTGGCCCCGAGCTCGCCGATATGGACGTCAGTGCCCTCAGCGAACCTTGGCGGCAGCTACGTCTGGACGGTTTCCCCGAGCGGCGTTCTCAGTACCATGGATGGTTCGCAACCAGCCACCTTGGGCGCAGTGCTCTGCGTACGCACGATCGGCAGCTTGCCAGCCCCGGCTTCGCGCTTTGGCGTCACGGGGGTCGGTGCCACGGCAACCGTGCTCGACAACGCGACTGGCCTGACCTGGCAACAAGCCAGTTCCATGTCGGCCACTTTCAGCTGGGCGGACGCGGCAACGCACTGCGCGGGTTTATCGCTCGGAAACTTCGCGAGCGGCTGGCGCTTGCCCACCGTCCGCGAGCTGTTCGGCATCGTCGACCGCACCGCAAGCTATCCTGCGATGAACTCAACCGCGTTTCCATTTCAGTACGTCAACAGCGGCGGCCATTGGAGCTCCACGCCATTGCTCACGCCGGGCCAGGCTTGGTTTGTCTGGTTTGGCGACGGAACCATCAATTTCATGGGTGAAAACACGCAGGCGATCGAAGTCCGCTGCGTCCACGACTGACCGCGCAAACCAGCTTCTCGAATTGACAGGAGAATTACGACCATGAATCGCCTCGCCCCCGCCCTCTGGTGTCTCGTTTTGGTCAGCGCCTGCGCGAGTCCCGCCAGCCAGGAGGCCCTGTTCGCGGACAGCGCGGACGCCACGGCGGACGATGCCGACATCACCACCGCGGGAACCGACGCGGCGGACACCGCTGACACCGCGACACCTGGGACGGATGCTGCGGACGCGGCTGACACGCCCGATGTCCAGGATGCTGACGTGGCGATTCCTTGCGTGCCCACCGATTGCAACGACGCCAACCCGTGCACGGACGACAAGTGCGTCGCCGGCACGGGCTGCACGCACACCAACAACACCGCGACGTGCGACGACGGCAAGGCCTGCACCAGCGGCGACACATGCACGGAAGGCAGCTGCCTGGGCGCCACGGAGACCTGCAGCGACGGCGATGACTGCACCATCGATTCCTGCGACGGCAAGGGCGGTTGCG
>CAIXPS010000099.1 GCA_903921365.1 uncultured bacterium
CTAGACGCGACCATCACATTCTTGTCGTAAGCCGCAATGGTAAAACTGACCCCTGTTGGTGGATAAATCTGGCCTGCACATAAGGTAATGCTTCCAGCGACATCCAGTGTGCCATCGCCACGAATGTCGCCGTTATTTGCGATAAAATTTGCCTTACCGATATTCTGAAGCGAGAGATTACCGATGTCGATAAGGCTGGCATTGACTGTGAGAATTCCAGCGCCGTATGTAGGTGGGCAATAAGCTGGCTGATTTTTCGAATTAACAAATGCACTCGTAGCATTCAACTGCGCAGCGGCTGTTTTAAAAGTGCTTCCCAGCGCAACGTATGGCGCATTCAGGTTGACGGAGGTATTGGCATACAAGACTCCGCCATCGCCGAGGGTGATACTGCGATGCGCCGTAATAGTAACTGCTCCATAAAACTGAATAGTCCCCTTGAGAGTAAGTGCATCAAAACCTCCCGTGTTGAAGCTATCCGCTGCGAAATGACCAAGCATGTAGAAGGGGTTCCCATTGGCATCAAGCACGTAAAGTGGGTTACCCTCTTCATCCATTATCTTGTTCGGATTTCCATTGGCATCCAGAGCGGGTATTACCGTGTAGCCGATAGCCGTCTCGCCCGCAGGGTAGAATGACGAGGGAAGAGTTGTTCCGTTTTGCGTTACCACTATTGTGGGGTCGAGCGGCGTCGTTGTATCCGGCGTCAATACGCCGTTTGAATCCACATACCGACCGGACGAAACCGTCAGGCTGCCTCCCTGGGCGCTTGCCCCCCCCGCCGCGCCAATCAACGTTGCATCGGTAAAGAGCTCCTGTTTTCCGCTGAGAGTAATTGATCCGCCGTTGCTTTCCACGCGAGTCAGCAAATAGGGCATCCCCTTGAGGGAGCCATTGAACGATAATCCCCCGCTATACGAAGCCGGAAGGTCAAGATAATTACTGGCTCCAGATACATCAAGAATGGCCCCGGACTCCGCAACAATATTGCCACTGACGCTGATGCTGCCTCCGTTAAGCACGCTTCCGATACGATAACCGCGACCCGTTAAATCGGGTGTCAGCACCGTCGCGCCAGCAGTAGAAAGAACGCTTTGAGGGCCGAGATCAACCGTCGTTAAGGCTTGTGTCAGAGATTGTGAATTGAGAGAGACATAGCTATTTCCACCGGTGATGGTAATCGTGCCGCCTGGGGCAGTGATTGATCCCAACACTGCTACAGTGTCTCCGCCAAGTATCACGCCTCGTGTTGAGTCGGTTTGAGGGTCGGTTTGAATGGTAGCTCCCACCCCCATTACAAGCTCCCCACGAACCTCAAGCGTGGTGTTTGTATTAAAGAAAATATCCGTCACACCAACCGCCTTGAGCGTTAGGCTGACGGGGGTGCGCACCCCCTGAGGTAGCAAATCCGCAACGAGCGAAGTGCGGCCCTCCTTGTATGTCAGCAGCCAATTTTTTGATCCCAAGCCTTGTGATGAACCGATGGAGGCGCCGGGTGCGATGACAACCGCCGGAATATAATTGTCTGATTGCGCCGAAATCGCTTTTCCGAGCCCTTGGATTGTGAAGCTGCTAAACCCACCCAGGCTGAAGAAATCAGGCTCGCCCAGCTTATTAAGCCACAAGGTAGTGCCATTGCCCCAAACTCCATCTCCTTGTTTAACTGCCGAGCTTGAGGATGTATCCACTAAAAGCTCACTGCCGCCAATCTGGATCAATGGAGCAAGGATAGTCAGAGATCCTCCGGTTTTCCCAGCCCCTGCATAACCGCTGAGGGTAGCTCCCATTATCAAGCTCCCCAGAGAAAATGAGGTGCCGGGAATTTGACCCAAGGCCGGGATATTCGGGTCTTGCCCCGCATTGATCACGATGCTGCCGCCACTGCCATAGCTCACCTTGCCTGCCGCGCTGATTGCGACCCCACCGGAAACATCGATAACGCTTCCCTCCACGAGATCGGTATAGTAGCCGGCTATGGAAATCGAATTGACTTTACTGCCCGTTGTCGGATCAAGAAGGTAGCCATTGGTTGCCAACGTCAAATTTCCGCCAAGACGGTCATCCACAACAAGACCGGCGGTGCTCAGAGATGCCGTTGTGCCCAATGTAAAGTTGCCCCGCGTGGAACTAGGCATCACTGTGAGCACATCATTCATGTTTCGGGCAAACTTCAACACCGTTGTCGTATCTGACGCATACTCATAGGCGCTCAAGCTAATGCTTCCGCCAGAAGCCGTCACCTCGCCTTCGATGTCTATATTTGACGCCTTCATCGCGATAGATCCACCCGACTCCGCTGTTAAAGAAACACCGGAAGGAATCGTAATGCTTCCCACGCCACCCCCAGGTGACAGGCTGACGGCACTGCCTGCTGCAACAAAAGTAGCAACATTAGCCTTTAATGGAGTTGTGACACCACCAATGGAAATAATAACTCCGTCGCAAGTAGCCGTAATGGTTCCAGCCTGCGCATTGGATAGAATGACAGAACTGCCCGCATCAAGCGTAGTATGGCTTCCATTGGCATAGGTGATGGTGCCTAAATTGACATCGCTATTGTCGATGCTCAGTTGGCCAAACCCATATGTATTCATGAGCTCTGGTGAGAGAATAACTTCGCTCTGGCGATCAGCGCGTAGACTCACTGGAACCCCAGAGCTATTCAGTGCAAAGGAATCCGCAGGCTTCAGGCCGCTCACATCTTGAAAGACAACGGCGGGTGGCGTTGGAGAATACCACGGGTATAACAAATCTGCTGCATCGTTGGAATATTGCGCCTTGAACGCCAAGGACAACTCGCTGGAACTTGGCACAGCCAGCATGGATTGGATTGTCGCCAAAACTGAGGAAGTGGAGAACGTTGATGCGATCTGACCAGCGAGTGTTCGCTGCCGCTCTCCCACAACGGTGTTGCCAAACATACTGCCATCAAGCGCCATTGAAGGCGCTTGGATACTGACGGAACCGCCGTTTCCCCCTTGTAGATAACCCGGTTCGGTATGAGATCCGTTCAGTAGTTGGCTGGTGTAGGTTTCTGAAATTCCCCATCGGGAGTGAGTGGTCGTGAATCCAGAGTAAATTCCTGTATAAGCGAAGTCCGATGGGGCTTGGGAAATATCATAGAGATTTCCGCCGGAAATAACCCGAGTGGTTTGAACCGTGCCACCGGTATAATTGATCCAGCCACCTGAAACATCAATTCGAGAACCGGCCTGCATAACTACCGAGTCTCCCGCGTTCAGAGCAACCGAGCCACCGGATATTGTCAGTTCGCCCACCGAATGCTGGATCATGTTGATATAACCGGTGACATCGGCAAGCGACATACCCACCCAGCCTTGCCCAGTAGAGGTAGTGCCGATCTTTCTGATGTCCACCTGCACCGTTTTTCCTCGAAGAATCCCGTAGCGCTGCACGGGTGAATTGGCAAGTTCGGTACCGCGAAGTTGCACCGAGATGATGTTATCATTCACCGATGCGCTAACA
>CAIXPS010000100.1 GCA_903921365.1 uncultured bacterium
GCCGGGGCATTTACCCGAGCCGAGATATTCAGCCAGCCAGTCAGTTGGCAATCCGCTAGTAATGCTGTAGTTGCGCAAAAAGAGACCCTCAGGGCGTTTTTTACCCGGCACAATGATAAACCTGTCGTGTTTCTCGGTTGCGGCTCACCTTACTATCTGGATATGACCGCCGCTGCTTTATACCGCTCCCTGACCGGCAAATTGGCTCTGGCCATACCCTCATCCGAGATCCTATTTAATCTCGATAATGTCCTGGCGGGTGACGTGACGCCTTTGGTCATTGCGGTCAGCCGGAGTGGTGAAACCAGCGAACTGCTTGCCGCATGCCGGCTGCTCAAGGAAAATCGCGGCAGCCCTCTCGCACTCATCACGGTTTCTGAAGACACCTCACTCGAACGGCTGGCGGACTTAACGGTTTACATCCCTAACGCAAGCGAACAGAGTGTGGCGCAAACCCGCTCGTTTGCAGCCATGCTGGTCGCAACGCTGGGAACCGTATGCGTGGCTGCGGACAACAACGCACTGGTTAGTGAGTTGCTGCAAGTGTCAACGCAAGTGCCAACCTATCTCGATCGGATCAATGCCCCGATTGCTGAATTGATCGGGCGCGGCTTTGATCGATTTTTCTTCCTCGGCTCTGGTTTGCGCCACGGGCTGGCGCATGAGGGCTCGCTGAAGATGAAAGAGATGTCGATCAGCAACTCCGAACCATTTCACTTTATGGAGTTTCGGCACGGGCCGCAGTCGATGATCGACGAGCATACCCTCGTTGTCGGACTTGTGTCGGCGCGGGCTGCGGAAGCGGAAACGAAAGTCCTGCGCGAGATGACCGGCTATGGCGGGACGGTGATCGCTATCCATCCCGAAGGGGTCACGATTGAAGGCGCGAACATCGTCGACATCACGCTCCCAGGCGGTTTCTCGGAGGTCGCGAGCCTTGTCTACATCATGCCCGCGCTGCACCTGCTCGCTTATCACCAGGCGATGCGCAAGGGCGTCAACTGCGACAGCCCGCGCAACCTGCACGCCTGGATCAAGCTGCCAGAGTTGAGGTAAGAAGGCGGAAAGATGTCTGACTTCTTAAAGAAGTCAGACATCTTTCCGCTCATACACCACCCTGCCCCCGACGATGGTCTTCTGCACCTGCAGAGCGTCGTTGAGAATCGCGACATCGGCATCGTAACCAGGGATGAGATTTCCTTTGTGGTCGCCAAACTTGATTGAACGCGCGGGCGTCCACGAAGACATAGTGACGGCGTCGTTCAAGCTGCAACCTGTGGCAGCGATGATATTGCGCACTGCTGTATCCAGCGTCAAAGTCGAACCCGCCAGGCTGCCGCTCTTCGTGCGCGCCTCGCCATTGTGCACCGTGATATCCTGCGGGCCGAGTTTGTAGATTCCATCACCCAGTCCGACGGCTTCCATCGCGTCGGTGATCAGCGCCAACCTGTCGGCCGTCTTGCATTTGTAGATGATGTTCATCACCCCAGGATGCACGTGCACGTTGTCCGCAATCACCTGCGCGACGACGTTGTCATTCGCGAGAATCGCGCCAGCCGTGCCCGGTTCGCGGTGATGCAGGCCGCGCATCCCGTTGAATGTATGCGTGGCCTGTGTGACTCCACGCATGAAGCAACGCTGAGCGGTGGCGTAATCAGCGTCGGAGTGGCCGATGGCAATGGCGACATTTGCGAGCAGTGCATCGTCGATCATGTCAGCATTGGCCGTAATCTCCGGCGCAATGGTGATCAGGCGCGCAATACCCATATCGAACCAGGCACAATACTCCTCCCGGTTGGCGGGGCGTATCAGGTCTGGGAGTTGCGCCCCACACTGTTTAACATTCAGGTACGGGCCCTCGATATGGGCGCCAAGAATCTGCGCGCCCGCTGTGCCGCGTGACATCATCATTTTGATATTCAGCAGTGCTGCATCAATCTCGGCGCGCGGAGCCGTCATGGTCGTCGGCAGAAAGCTAGTCACGCCATGACTTGCAAAGAACGCAGACATCGTATCGAGCGCTTCAGGCGTCGCGTCCATCGTGTCGTGATCCAGCGCGCCATGAACGTGGATATCCACAAAACCAGGAACGACCTTGTTCGCGCCGGCATCGACGAAGACTGCGCCAGAAGGCACGTCGGCGTTCGATGTGATCTGGGTGACCACGCCATCCTGCGCGTGAATGAACACATTACTCAACGTTTCTTTCGGCAGCACGAGCGTGCCGCATTTGATGACCAGAGTTGCCATAGGGTTAACTATACCTGTCGTTGACTCACAGGAAAATAAACCGTATAGCGCTCGTCGCGCACTTCATACAAAGGCATGAAACGCAGACCGTGCGATTGACCATGCGTCTTATACGTCGGTATCCAGTTCGTCCACTCGCGCTCGTTATCCGGCCTGAGTATCGAAGCGGGATTTCCCTTGTCGCCATACAGCATCCGTTCTTCGTCAGTGATCCCGGCCAGGACGACAGGGCCATCCATGAAGGCGACCACATCGGGATCATCGGGCAGCGGGTCGGTCGATAGCCCTTTGGGCAGCACAATGCGAATCGCGTCGTTGTGCCAGTTGCGCTGGAGGGTGAAGAAACTGGCTGGCTTGAACGGGACCTCCACGCGCGCACCATTCACCTCGATGATGGGCGACTCCTGTAGCCACCACGGCAATCGCACCGAGAGTGCAAATTCCACCGGCTGCGCCGCGGTCACGGTGACGTTGATCGTGAGGTTGTCCGGGCGATGGACGGAACCGGTCTGCGTATCCGGCTTTTGCGTCACGGTTACGGGTGTTCCCTGCCAGTCCCAATGCAATTCCGTCGGGATATACTGGCACAACGCCAGCCCATGAGGCGTCTGATAGTACACCCCGCGGGTGTATAACGTCTGCGCCTGCACGAGCGTGCCGTGGCAGCACCAGAAGTCGTCTGTAGGCGTGCCCCATTTCTTAATCGCGCCCGGTTGCAGCGGCAGGAAGTAAGCAATCATGCCAGTGGTCGGGTGCTGCTGCGCCAGGATGCCGTTGTACAGGTTGCGCTCCCAGTAATCGGCGTATTGTGCGTCGCCGGTCCAGGTCAGCAGGTACTCGGCCAGGCGCATCATGTTGTACACAACGCAATGCTCCTGGTTCTTGTCGCCCAGACGTGTTGCCAGTTCGCCCGGCGGCGTCCAGATCTCGCCGCAGGTTTGCCCGCCGGTGCAGTACGTGGCGCGCTCAGTTACGGCAAATCGCCAGTAGGCTTCAACGATATCACGCCAACGCGAATCGCCGGTCACTTCCCATGCGCGCGCCGC
>CAIXPS010000101.1 GCA_903921365.1 uncultured bacterium
CAACATGCTCTTGACCGCGGCGGCGTAATAGGTGTTGCCGAAGCCGTTCTGCGCCAACTGGAAGAAGTTCAATGCGACAGCGACCAGCAGAATGATGGCAAGCGCGACGAGTTCCCCGCGCTGCCTGAGCGCGGTTGTTTGATGGGGTTGTGATGACGGCGTCATCAGGGTATCGGCCGTTTCTGCCCATTCATTATTCAGATCAAGTCGAGACGCGCAACCGCATAGGGCAACAGCGCCAAGGTGATGACGCCGTTTATCAACTCACGGTGATTACCCGCGCGGTGCCGGAACGCGTGCGGCGACCGCATGGCCTCTTCCGCGTTCGTCTCATCAATGATCTTGACCGAAGCGACATTGCCGGGGCATGCGACCGCGACCTCCTGCGGCGCGTTCGTCATGTTCGCCACGATCAGGCGGAGCCGCCCGTTCTTCTGCAAGGCCAGCCCATCAACGCGCAACGGGTCGCTTGATACAGTCCCCACGACGTCGCCGCCGGAGAACTCGCCGGCATCAGCGAGGATGTGATAAAGCGGGAAGACCGCGCCGGGGAGCGAGGGGAACAAGTCAGGTTCAGATGAACCTGTTTCGGTTTCCATGACGCCGCGCCAGCCGGTCGTCTCATAGTAAGTCGCGCTAAAAGCGCCGCCCTGCGATAAGTATTTGATGCTGCCGGCCGTCCACGCGGCGCCAAATAACGCCATCTGGCGCGGGTCGACCTGTGGGGGCAAGTGACCCGGTGGCGTTGCTGGTACTGCGCCCGTGGCGTACGGGTTGAAGCGCGGTTTGAGCGTCACGGGACTGACGACGATAGGTTTGCCGCCCGCCACGTGCCGCGCAGTCGCAACGACCGTCGCCTGGGTCTGCAACGTTTCCATGAGCGAGGCGTTGTCGAAGGCGTGCGACTGCGGGTTCATCGCCAGGCAGGCCATATCCAGCAACGCATACGGCGGCGGATGGTTCTGCATGAAGATGAAGTCGGTATTTGTGCCGGAGGCAAACTCGGCGTCGGGGTTAACCGAGGCCAGGTGTTGCAGCGCCAACAGCACCGCGGGCTCGGTCATGGAGGCGCGCGTCGACAACTCGACCTCGGGGTAGATCAGCCAGCGGATGATGTCCGGCTGGAGTTCGTCGACCAGATTCGCCAACTGCCGCAAGGCCACCCCACCCTCAGGCGCGACCAGCACCGCTACCTCCAGCGGCACTCCCAGTTGGCGCGCATCCGCCTCGGCGCGGCGGAGCGCGTCGGGATAGGCGGGGTCGGATAAACGCAGATCGACGCGCAGGTGGCGCAGGTGCAATGCCTTTAATAACGTCACTTCCTTGTGCGTCAATGGCTGGGCGTGGCTGGCGACGCCGAGGCCAATATGCGGCAGGCTCGTCGCGATTTCTGGTTGCAGAGTGAACGTGAGCGGGCGTAGTTGTGGTGCGGTGGCCGCCTTAGCATTAGCGCTATCGCGGATCACTGCCAGCCGGATGGTCTGCTCGACGCGCGTCCCGGCAAGAATCTGCGCCGGGAACGGGAGATGCAGTGGCGTGCAAAAGGTCTTATACGAGGCGTCGGTCCAGTTGCGCTGATCCTCCATCTCGAAGACATCGCCGCTGAACTGCACCTCGGCCCACACGCCCGGCGCGGCCTCGTGTCGCAACGCCTGCATGTTGGCAAACGGCTTCACCGGTTGATCCGGGACGATGTATTCCGGCAACACGCCCTGCTCTGTGGCGCCATCGACATGCGTGACCACGCAACTGGCGCCCGCCGCACCCGCAGGATGCAGGACGCAGAAGCCGATGCGGTTCTTCATAAAGGTCGAGCGCGCCACGCCCGCCATGCGGAAGGCAATGACGCCGCCAGCATCGCCGTTGATATCGGCCTGCCAGGTGAAGTCGATCTCGTCGCGGATGTTCTCCACCGTGTAGGTGATGTGGAATGAGTCCGCGCCGATATCGACGCTGCTTTGAGTCCCGTTGGGATGACTCGCAGAGAAGGACGGCGCAACCGTGCCCCAGTTGCGGTCGCGGACGGCCACAGTAATGCGCCGCAGCACCTCGACCTCGCCGAGTTTGATTGCGCGAAGATCGCCGTTTTCATAAAGCAAGGTCAACGGCCCAGCGCGCAACGGAACTCGTTCGCCATTGGGTTCGGCGCGACCATAGCGCAGGATGTTGGGTGATTGCATAGGCTTTCCGGCGTTGCGCTTACTCGTAGCGATAGACGGTGCATCGGGATATGGCAGTGCCGGCGTTCACGAGATACGCGCCATTGAGCGGTGCGGCGCTCTGCGTGTCAGCGGGGAAACGCCAGTAGTCCCCACCCCACGTCTCATCGCCGTTTAGTCGCCGCAGCGGGGTCCAGACGCCGTTGCAGTAGGAGCCCTCATCGACCGTCGCGATGCCAGCCTGAGCCGGACCCAGTGTGCGCGGGCGAAACGCGACGCAGAATCCAAATCCAGCGCCGAGAAAAGCGTCCGCGCCGGTCGCGATGATCAACCCGCAACCGCGCTCGGCCTTGTAAGCAAACACCTTGTCGAGGCTGATCTGCAACTCGTACTCGCCCAGCGTGCGCGTCACTGTGGGATGGTCGGCATCGAGGACAAACCCGGTAATCTCACCCTTGCCTTGATGCTCCAGCAGGGTCGGGGCGAGTTGTTCCAGCACGCCGTAGGTGCGCGTGAGCACCCCGCCAGCGGCAGGGTCGAGCGAGTCAATGGCGAAGGGCGAGACGCCGATGGCGTCGTACGCGCCGACGGCCATGAACACGTTGCGCGCGCCTTCCTCATCGCGGCGCATCTCCGGGACGAAGAGCGGATTGCCGCGCCGGGTGTAATCGCGGCACCACTGCTCGTAATTGGTCTGGTAGATATCGGGCGCGAGCAAGTCGATGGTCGGCGCGCCGGCGCGCCAGATGTCGAGCACATGCGGCAGCGGCCCGCCACTCGGCCAGTTGCCCGGGACCTGATCGGCGCCGTTCAACCACGCGTTGACATACATCGGGAGGGCGTACTCGGCTTTACCGGCAGCCGCAATCGCGTCAATATAGCGAGCATAGCTCCATGCCATGAAGAGCTCGTCGGTCTCATGGCCGCGCCCAAACACTTCCTCCCAGCTTCCAGCAGTGCGCATGCCGGTGGACTGCCAGCGGTGCAGCAAAGGCGGGTGCAATTCATTGCGGTGCTGCCGCAGGTGCTCAAAGAGTTCCTGCGGCGCCGCGCCCGTAAACGCCTCGTTCGCAGCAGCGCAGCGATCGCGCGAATCCCCCAACACGCCAACCTCGTTCTCGACCTGGATCATGATCACGGTGTGATCGTCGCCGTCCACCTCGCGCAAGTGGCGCATCAGTGCGGCGAATGCCTTCGCATCGGCGTCGCGACTCGCGGGCGACAGCGTCGAGAGAACCTCGATCGCTTTGCCATCCTCGCGCCGGACGCGCGGGAAACGCTTGTAGTCACGCTTGACCCATTCCGGGATGTAGCTGGACACGCCGTTCTTCCAACTTCCAAACCACAACAGAACGAGCCGCAACCCATGCTCGCGCGCCTTGGTGATCAGGCCATCCACCAATGCGAAGTCGAAGCTGCCCTCGACCGGCTCGATCAACTCCCAGAAAACCGCTGCGAGCGCGGTGTTCAGGTGGAACCCGACCAGACGCTCCCAGATCGGGCGCATGTAGTCAAGGCTGGACGAGCTTGAATTGTGCAGTTCGCCGCCAATGACCAGAAAGGGCCGGTCATCGACGACGAGTTGAGTCGCCGTGCCCTGCTGTCGCAGGTGCGGAATGGATGTTGCGTGGGACATGCAGTTATTATAGGATCGTCAGGCGCGCTGCTCGACGCGCGGAAGCGTGAAGCTGAGAATCGCGCCGACGCCGGCGCAGATTGCCACAGCGCCAAACATGACGGGATAAGCGGTGGCGACGCCTGCCGTGCCGGCGGCATCCAGCCACACTCCGGCCAGCACCGGCGACAGCCCCACCAACCCGCCTAATGTGTTCAACACGCCGACGTAAATCGAGCGCTGATGGGCAGGCGCACAGTCAATCGTGTACCCGCAGAAACCGAGGACATAGGCGCGCGCAGCGGCGCCATCGAATGCGAGGATGACGGCGAAGAGCGCATAAGCGAGCACCGGGACTGTCTCCAGCGAAGGGATGAGCGCCACGAGGAACGCAACCAGCGGCGCCGCCGCCTGGAGCACTGCCGCCGCGCGCACCACGCTCCGCGCGCCCCAGCGGCTGGCGAGCCAGGTGAACAAGGCGACGCCCAGGATGCCGCCGATGATGAACGCCAGGCTGAAGATGCCGATGGATGTGTCGGGAAGCTTGAGACGGTCTTTGATGTAGACCACATAGAAGGCGGCAGCCATCGCCTCCAACCCGGTCAAAATACGCGCAAGCAACACGCGCCGGTAGATTGCGTCCACGCGCAGCCCATTGAGGACGGAACCGATGAACGAGCCTGAGCGCGCCGCAGCCGCGGCTGCGCTAGCATCCCCCTCCGACGCAGGGTTCTCTTCGTATGCGAACTGGAACAGTAGTGAGATGATGAACCCCAGCCACGCGCAGATGAAGACAACCGCATAATTCCGCGGAAAGGGCAGGCCATCCGGCGAGAGCACGCGCGCCACCACAAAACCCGCGCCGATGCCGGTGATCGAGCCAAGCAGTTGCGCCCTGCCCAGAATGCGCCCGCGCCCGCGCGGCGACAGGTTGCGGCTGAGCATGTCGAACCACCCGATGCCGGTGAAGGAGTCGAACACACAGAACACGACGATCGCGGCAATCATTAGAAAGACCGTCAGCAGGGGCGACTGTGCATTCGTGAACAGCAACCACAAGGCAAACAGCAGCATGGTCTGGCGGCCAATCAGGCTGTAGAGGATGACAGTCGGTTTGGTGCGGCGTTTGCCCTGCACCAGTCGCGCCGCGATCAGTTGCGGAAAGAGCGACGCCACGCCCCACGCCATCGCGATGATGCCGATCAACGTTTTGTCCGAAGTCAGCGTGCTGGCCAGGCCGACGAGGACAGTCGTGGCCGGGATGAAGGACATGCCGGTGAAGAAGCCGATCGTGTCCCCGGTGTAGGCGACAACATTGCGGCGCGTATCCATGCGCGCAGGCGCGGGCGCGGGTGCAGCGGAATGCTGTGCAGGTTGTGATGTCATTGCTTGCTTCATTCTAAAGAATTCAAAAACAATCATACGCGAAAACTCAGGCGCGCTTGACAGGCAGATGCACCTCGACCGTTGTTCCCTGCCCCGCGACGCCTGTAATATGCGCCTCGCCCCCGATGGAGCGCGCCCGTTCGCGCATCCCAAGCAGCCCAATGGATTTAAGACTGCGCATGTCCTTATCCGCAATCCCGCGACCATTGTCGTGGATGCGCATCTGCAATTGCCCACCCTGTAATGCCAGACTGACCTCGATTTGGGTCGCTGCGGCGTGCCTCTGAACGTTGGTCAACGCTTCCTGGAGGATGCGGAAAGCAGTGGTGACCACATCGCGATCCAGCGCCGGCGCCGAGCCGTCAGATGCAACGAGTTCGGACGCGTCGTGCCTAACGGATTCAGAAGCAAGGGTGAAGATGCTGCGTATACCTGTGAGCGCCTCAAACTCCTCAAGTTGCCACTCCACTGTCGCCGCCAGCCCGATATCATCCAGCATCGCCGGGCGCAACTGGGTTGCGATCTGGCGCACTGTCCCCATACTCCCGTCGATCATTGCCAACATCCCACGAAGCCGTCGCCTGGTAGGCGACTGATCTTTTGCCAGGCCGCCGGCGTGCTCAACCTGACGTTGCAACCACCCCACATCGAATCTTAACGCCGTCAGATTCTGGCCAAGCTGATCGTGTAAGGTGTGTGACAGGCTGAGCCGCTCTTCTTCGCGAATAGATTGCAGCCGCGTCGTAAGTTCGCGCAACTGCGCCTCCACTTCCTTATCTCTACTGAGATCGCGAATGCCCACCGCAACAACCGTCGCAGAAACGCCGACGGCCGGGTTCAGGCTGATCTGAACTGGGAATTCACTCCCATCCTTGCGCAGACCGCGCAATTCGAGATCGTTGCCCATAGGGCGAATCCTGGGGTTGGCGTTGTAACCCTCGCGATGGGCTAGGTGGACGGTGCGAAAGCGTTCTGGAATCAGGCTCTCGATCGACAGCCCCATCATTTCACCGCGTGAGTACCCAAATATCTGTTCAACCTGCGCGTTGTGCGCCACGATCAGGCCCGGTTCGTTCACAAAGAGCATGGCGAAAGGCGCCAGATCGAGCATCACCTGGAGCATCCTTTCCAGTCTCTCGGACTCTTCGTCTTTATCAGATACTCCGTCGGACCGCGCCGGGATTGACATGGAATATTGTGTGGCCTGGCGCAACACGTGCTCCACCACGGCCCGGGCGGCGGGGTCAAGCGGCACCGGGAAACCGTTCAAACGAACTTCCTGCAGGGCAGGATGCATCTCTATGTCGCCAATGCGCATCAATAAGTCATCACGAGGTTGTGCCTGCGCGCCTGCAAGTAAAACACTCAGGCAATCGACGAGGGCTGTGATCGTAAACGGTTTGATGAGGATCGTATCCCTCCCAAAGGGAGTCAAAGCAGTCTCACCCAGTCGAGTCGCGCGATCCTTGAGCGCCTCAATTGTCGTCAGCAGAATGGCGGGCGCTTGCAGGCCTTGCTGACGCAAACGTTGAAACAGCGCCAGCGCCTGCCCGGTCGTCACGTCATCGTCAATCACGATGGCATCGCAAGCTATGTCATATCCGCTATCCTGTGGCAGCTGCGTGTGAACTTCGTAACCGGAGTCAGCGAGCGCCTGCTGGATGCCATTCACGTCATCCGATTCTTCCTGGATCAGCAGCACACGCGGCATCGATACACCTCCGTTAAGAAATTATGAATTGGGATGTATGAATTATGAAATTTCACCCTTCACCCTCCACACTTCATCCTTCATCCTTCATATTTCATACTTCATATTTGAGTCCCTTTGGGACAGACCTGATATGGTGATTTTATGGTGACAACAATGTGATTTCTGTGTGAACGCAGTGTTCGACAAGGCTGCTCCATTATAGTGAATAATGAATTGTGCCATTGCGAACGACACGCCATGGTGAGACTGCTTGTGTGGCGCGCTGGCGTTGCTCGATAAAAAAACAACCGGCGAACACACGCCGGTTGTTTCACACTCTTTGGTTGACGGTTAGGCGCTTATGGCGCGACAGTGAATTCGCCGCGCATTTTCAGGGTGTAGTGAGCCGCCTTGTTACAGAAGTAGATGTAGTGACCGGCATCAAGTTTTGCCGTCATCTCACCACCTTTACCCGGCTCAACGTCTTCAACAGACCCCACCTTGGTGTAGTCCTTGGAATTCTCATCAACTTCAGTGCCATCGCTGGACATAGGCAATTTGTCGAGCGCAAGATCGGTCTTGACCAGTAGTATCTCGTGCTGGAGATCTGTGGCGTCGTTCTTCACAATGAACTTCACTTCTCCTGGCTTGATCTTGTCCCCTGTGAACTTAAATCCATAGGTTGTCAAACTGACGTTGACAACCTGTGGCGGCGCCGCGGTCGGGGTCGCCGCCGGCGCCGTGCTGCAGCCCACCATAGACGCTGCGATAAATGAAGTCGCAATGATTGCTTTGAGTCCCTTTGGGAAGGTCTTAACACTTTTCATCACACATTTTCTCCTGTAAACAACCAATCAAATTACCTGGTGTGCGCGCGTATGAATCACGCCACACTTTCGGCCCGTAAAAACCACCCGCTGAAATTCCGCTAGCGATAGGCACTGGGTATCCATATAACGTGTAATAAACCCGGATTGGATTCAACCACCTGCACGGGAATGCTCCACTGGCTCGAACTGCCCACACGGTTGGAGTAAGCCGGGTTGTGCAGGGTGCTCGCGACGGTGACTGTAAGCGCTGAGCCGCCCAATAGCCCCGTATAGGTGAAGACGCCGCTCGCATCCGCCGTCACAGGAGACTGCCGCGTGATCGTTGTAAGGTCATCGTAGTAAACATCCACCTGCGACAGTGGATTGGCCGTCCCGGTCACGATGACCGTCACAAAGTGATCCAGGGTTGCCGCCCCAAGAATGACCGGCGTCTGCGCCCAGTTATTGGTATACGTGATGACATCGCCACCTTCAAGGATGCCGGCGCCCTGCATGCCGGTGAGCGCGCGTGGGAACGAATCGCGCACGATGACGCGTTGTGCCGCTGCGCTATCCGACGCCAGCAGAGTCACTTCGCACATGCCCTGGTCAGGGCAGTCGCCGTGGTTGGCATCTCCGCTGCCGCCGATCACGTCGCCGATGCGCGTGTCGCTCCCGGTCGGGTTAATGATGATCGGCCCATTCACGTAGCTCTTGTGCAGAATGGCGCCCGCGCCTGAGACGGTCAGGGTAGCACTGACCGGCGGCGAGAGCGTAAAGACAGTGGCGCTGAGCGGGTCTGGCCGGCTGTTGAGATAACCCAACCCCACGCCGCAGATATCCACGTTGGCCCCGGCTGCCTCCACATCGACTAACGCTGCTGTGCCGCCAATATCAATGTTGCGCAGCGTGGCGCCCGTGCCAAGGCTGAAGATGACAAACTGTCCGGTTGCGCGGATACTCACGAGCGGATTGGCAGGGCTTCCACAAGGCTGGTAGCGCTTCTGACCCACCGCCACGCCATCAGGCACAGACAGTGTGCTCGACACGTCAATCGTATCGACCGCCGGGTCAAGTTGCGCAAAGCTGACAACGTCGCCGTTGACCGCATTTGACAGCGCAAAGCGCAATGTGCCGGTCTTCGAGATCAGATCGCCGTCCGTGGCAAGATCGCCAGTGCCAGTCACATACCAGGTGGCATTGGGCGCGCCAGTCGTCGTTGGCGGCAGAGTATTGAGAAGGCTGTTATAGGCGGACAGGACATTCAATCGCCCTGCGCCAAATGCATTGTCCGGGCCAGGCGTCCCCATATCCACGCTGGTTGAGATCAGCACGCTCCGCTGCAGATCAACGGTAAGCGTTGGGAATGCGCTCAACAGCAATGCGAGTGAGCCAGCCACATGCGGCGCAGCCAGGGATGTGCCAGTCGAGCTGACATACATACCATATAGATCAGTGGATCGGATAGCGACGCCAGGAGCGACGATATCGGGATACGTGGTTGAAGGCTCACCGCAAGCAGATGGGCCGCGGCTGCTATATGCGTAGAGCTGATTCGTGTTATTGATTGCGCCGACAGCGAGCGCCTCAGGGTAGTTCGCCGGGCTGACACTGGTGTTATTCCCCGGGCCGTTGTTCCCCGCTGCAAAGATCGGCAGGATGCCCACGGCTGTCAATGCCTGCAAGTCTTGTTGAAATTCAAGATTGCACCCGACCGAGCCATACGCCCAGGAGTTATTCACGACCTGCGGCGCATCCGGCGTATTCGGATCGCCGTCCGGATCCAGCAACCATTGGTAGCTCTGATGAATTGCTGAAGTCGTTGCGCCACCCGCATCGTTAAATATCTTGGCGGCGATCCACTTGGCCTGGGGCGCCACACCGACTGCTATGCCTCCGGCGTCCCCGCCAACCATCACGCCCATCGTCCATGTGCCATGACCGCTGGCATCAAACGGGAGTGTGGGATGCTGACCGTAGGGGTCGAACCAACTGTTGGCGCCGCCGCGCCATCTGCCCGCCAGATCGGGGTGGGTCACGTCTACGCCGGTGTCCAGGTTCGCGACGACAACCCCTTGCCCAAAATATCCCATACTCCACAACGCTGGCGCGTTGATGAGCGTCAGGTTGGGCGAAGGCGGATTGGATGCCGCTGCAGAAACCGACTCTGCGACCGGCACGATCGAAATCTCATCGGGCGTGATACTGAACACATCAGGATGTGCAGCCAGTTCCCGGATCACATCGGGCGTGGCGGTTACCGCGAGGCCATTGAACACCCAGAATGGCAGGATGCGGCTGACGCGCCCCTGGGATCGTCGTGTCTCGAGCAAGGCGCGCAATCCTCTTTGAGTGATGCTGGCATGGTCACGCAAGGCGGTGATCACACCCCGCTGGCGTTCTGCGCGGCTGCGCCCTTTGACGGCCCCGACATCCGCTTGTTGCGCAAGCGTGACGATTACGGTTGTCATCGCCGCCGGTTGCATGCCAGCCAGGATCGTCTGGACTTGCGGATCAAGTTTCGGGCTGTATAGGGTCACCGGCGACTGCTTTGAGTCCCTTTGGGAATGAGTTGCCTGCACGGTCGGCGGAGGGTGCTCCACTTTCCTGGCGCCGAAGAGCGCCACAACCGTGATAACCGCCAGACCCAGGTTCGTTATTTTCTTCACGGGACTCGACAAAACGCGCCAGTTACTGCGCCAGGATATTCTCTGTGCGCAAATTGCCGAAGATCACACTGACGGGCGTGCCGGGTCGGATAATGCCTTGTGAATTGGGGAAGAACATGACGTATTGCACGCCCTGTTTCAGCTTTCCGTGAGAATGCATGCGCGGCGCAAGAATCAGGGATTGGTTATTTACAAGCAATGCCGCATGGTTATCAAGAAGCAAGTGCGCTTTTTCAGGGTCGTCAATTTTGACGCGCACGTCGATGATGCTGTCCATCGCCGTAAGCCCGACCAGAGTTACCCGCACGCCATACTGCGCTTCCAACTCATTGAAAGTAGTCGCCCGTGTCTTGATCAGGTCAGCAACGGGCGGGACCATTCCCGGCACAGAAGCGATTGTAGAAGCCTCAGTAACGGCAGCATCCCATATTGACGCTGAGTAACCCACCGCAACGGCGACAAGTATAGCCAAAACAGGTGGGATCAGGCGCCGCCAGCTAGACGCGACAGGTGGGTTGGCATCAACACCGAGTCTCCAGGGTCGTAGTAGCGCCAGCACGATAAACAGGACTTCTGCAGTGACGGCAATCACACCATAAGGCGTGAACCACTCCTGAACGTTCATCGCGGGCATGCCCAGGGTCCTGCTCCAGAGGTAACCTGCCATCGAGGCAACGGCAATGAGCAGCCCCAGCAACCACCCCCAGACCACCCGGTGATAAATCACATAAGCGGCAACCAGTGCGCCCACGAAGTTGGCCACAAACAAATACCCTATATAGGGTGCCTGTGTGTACTCGATCTGCGCAGCTAGCACATGCTGCAACCCGATGACAAGAATCAACACAACGGCAAACCAATGAAGGCCGCGTGCCTTCATTTGACTGCTTTGTTTATCGATACCAGGTTCTACTATTGCCATTCCAGCTTTCCCAAGTTCTATTGCGCGGCAACGGCTTCAACCAGCGTGTCGCCAAACAGAAGAGAGACCGGGGTTCCCAGCTTAATGGCGCTCCCGCCATTCGGAAACAGAATATAAAAATTGCTGTCGTTAACATAGCGGAATTCGCCTACCCGCGCATCTTCAGGGACACTGAGTGTCACGCCACGGTCGGCAACATACAGCGCCGGGTAGTTCTTGGCATCCTGTAGCAGCGCTTTGGCTTTCACCGCGTCGACCATTTTCAAGCGCACGTCGATCAATCCGCTTGCGGCAGTCAGCGAAATCAGAGTGATGCGCAGCCCATATTTCTGCTCCAGCATGCTTTGTGAGATTGGCGGCGCCGATGGGGCGACATTGGCGCTCCGGGATGGATTCAGGCCGCGAATCACAAAAAAGGCCGCCACAGCTACGCCTATCACCACGACAATGATCATGACAACGATCACCGGGGCGAAAGGCTTGAATGTGCGCGATTGAGGACTGGTTCCTGAAGGATTCAAAGGCAATAAATTCATTTGCAGGTGTTCTATCTCTAAACGGCAGAAAGCCACTCAGGTCTTGAGTGGCTTTCTGCGATGACTGTAGGACTTAGTTTACCTCGACCATCGGGAGGAACACCGGACTCATCGGCCCTCCCTCGTTTCCATTCACAACCAGCAGACCGGCCAGCGTCCGACGGGTCGATACAAAGGCATCAAACATCATCGAACCACTTGCGCCGGCTTGCAGACCAGCCGACGGGCCAAGCCGCACTGATTCAAGCGTATTAGCGCTCGTGTCCAGTGGGCCTAGTGTTCCGCCGGCAGGGATGGCCCCGTCAATCGAGAAACTGACGGATGCGGACGGGGCGGAGAACCAGGCAATCTCGAAGTAGTGTGTTGCGTTGGAGATGTTGAACCAGTTGGTGCTTGTCGCGCCACCCTGGCGCACGACAGAGTAGCGCGCCTGATATTGATTACCCGCTGTCTGGCGTCGCAACTGCACCTGGAAGATGGCGGTATTGAACGCGTTCAACCCGGAGAAGATCGTCACACCGTTGGCGCTGTTGTTGTTGTTCAGCACAACGCTGTTCGGGCGGAAGTAGAAGCGCGCATGGTAGCTGGCTTCTGCATTCGGGGTGTTATCGATCACCCAGACCGGTGTGCGCGTGGCGCCTGTGGCAACCGTTGCGCGCAGGCCAAATGCCGGAATGCCATCCAGCGAGGCCGTGGAGGTCACCAGCAGGTTTGTCCCGCTCGATCCGCTCCAGGCCGACCGATTGCCCGATGAGAAGCTATCCGCGAAGATCACGTTTGGCCACACGATGACAACAGATGTGGAGATCGTGGTGCTCCAGTTGCCCGCAGCATCCTTTGCCCGCAAGGTCACGGTGTGCGTGCCCGCCGCCCAGTCCAGGGCGACGAAGTTGATCACCGCGCTCAACCCTTCGGTGGAGCTGTTGAAAGCGCCATCTGTGGCCGACATCGGCGTCCCATTGTTGAGGCCAGGATCCGCGCCCTCAAACCACTCGCCGCCTCCGATGTTGCTGCCGCCTGTGCCTGCATCGGTCGCCGTAGCCGTCAGTGTAAAGACAGAACTGTTACCCGTGTTGTTGTTGGTCGGGTTGGGGCTGACAGCCGCGCCGCTGATGACCGGGCTGGTCTTGTCGATCACAAAGGAGATGCCAGTGGCTGTAGCCCAGTTGCCCGCGGAATCCCTGGCGTGCACATACAGAGTGTGTGTCCCCACGCTCAGAGAATTGATCGTCAACAGCGGGATGTCGGCATACGCATTTTCCATCGCAGTGTCGAATACGCCGTCGCTGGGGACGAAGATAAATCCTTGACCGTTGATGCCAACGGCGTCGATAAAGCCTTCACCTGCGCTGATCAAGGAGAGTGCGTCGCTGAATGTGGCCGACAGGCGAACCACCATATCGCTGGAATCGACGGGGTAAAGCCCGTTATTCGGATTCGGCGACGCGATGACGTTCAATGCTGCCGGGCCAGTAAGGTCCACGATCAGCGTCGCCGTCGCGGGCATGCCCCAGTTGTTCAGTGAATCCTGGCTGGTAACGACAACCGTATGGGCGCCCTCAGTGAGTGAAATCACCGTTGCTGCCGGAATAATAGCCGCCAGACTGGCGACCGGCGCTGCCGTGTTAACAGTCATCGTCGCCTGCGCGCCACCGTCAATAGCATATACCGCGGCGGAGATTATGGAACCACCGTGGATCAGGTCGCTAGCCGTCCCGCTCAACGACACGTCCGCCGTGCCATTTGTCGGGTTAGGCATAAGCACCAGCGCTGACGTATCAGGGCCAGCCTTGTCCAGATTCAGTGTAATGAAGTTAAACGGCCCCCAGTTGGCAGCGGCATCTGATCCGCGCACAAAGAGGGTGTGGTTGCCGGCAGAAAGCGTCGCCAGGCTTGCCACGCTGATGGTGACCTGAACGGTTTCAGTCGGTGAATCAAACGCCCCATCCAGTGCAGACAGCGGCGTTGGGACGCCAGATACATTGTCAATGTAGTACTCGGCAGATTGGACATTTGATCCGCCGGTGGCAAAGTCGCCAACCGTCGCAGTTAAGCCAATGTCTGAATTCCCGTCAGTGGGATTCGCCGTCAATGCCACATTGGATGTGCCTGGGCCAGTCACGTCGCCAGCAACGCCAGCAGTTCCCACGGCCAGGAATGTGAGCATCCCGCCAAAACCGCTGTCGGTATTGTTGTGCAGCATGAGGTTGGCGTCGTACAAAGCATAGCGCGCGCCAGCCACTGCGGTCGCAGGAATCACCACGATGCGGTCGGATGTTTCGCCTGGCGCCATAGTCTCTGCGACGACAGTGTGGGTTATTGGAAATGCGTTGCCATCCACAGCAACCAGCGTCTGAAGAACGCCCAGAGCGGTGATCGAGTACGGCTGGAGGCCGGAATTGACGTACCGCAGGAGCACCCTGTGACCTGCCACTGTCGGAATGGAAGCCGTAGCAGGGTAGACATTCCCGTTGATGGTATAGAACTTGGGCGCGTAGTCGCGCATGTCAAACGCTGCCGGCGTCAGGCTGGTGTTCAGCGCCGGGTCGATGTCGCCCAGCACCATCACCGCTTCATCATCATACGCGGTTGAAACCGTGCCATATGCAGTGCCCGCCGCTGCCGGACGCACGACGAGCGCGCCAGACAACCCCATGGCGATCTGATACTCCGTGTTGGGCAACAGACCGGACTCATACAGGAACGTGCCTGCGGACGAGGCCGTAAATGTGTACGTCTTAGTGCCGCCAGGGCCCACACCTTTCTGATCGGTCGGCATCGCCTGACCCGTGAACAGTAACGAGGTCGAGAACGGGAGGCTATTGTGTAATCTCACCACCTCGACATCGCCCTGGGTGGCAAACAGCGTGACGCCGCCTGGCTTCGTTAAGGCGGGGCCGCCTGTGCAGGTTCCAGTGGTATACCCGTAAACCGTTACCAGCCCGACATATCCGGGCAAGGTGATTTGCGCACTGGTTGCGCATATATCCCTCGTAACCACGGCGGTGGTAACACGGGGGGCGTTTGTGGTCACAACATCCGCCGCCAGAGATGTAGTCGGGGTCGGAATAGACAGCGCAGCCACGGCCACGATGCTAAGCGTCCGTAAAGCCGTCTGAAATATCTTTTTCATTGCTTTTGAATCCTTTAGGATGGTTTTCCTCATCTCTCCGGCGGCATTACGGACAATTGTTAGGTAGCGGCGGATCGATTCGCAAGTAGGTGATCTGGCCTGCCATCGTCATACCCCACGCATCGAGTTGGAACAGCGCGTGGTTGTGTGAAATGATGTAGTACTCACCGCACTGGTTCAGGCTTGACGTGCCGGGCGGCAAAGTTCCCTTCACACCCAGATACGGGCTGCCGCTGTAGAACATGCCGGTGGTCATGTTGCTGATGTCAGGAACGGTGACGGGGATGGGATTAGCCATGCTGTAGTTCTCCGCGTCATACCACTGCATGAGAACATCCCAGGTCTGCCCCGGCCCGATATTAATCGCGTACTTCTCGAAGGACATATCCTGACCGGCCGGCCCTGCAACAGGTTGACCGTCGCGTCCAATCACCACCCCGTTATGACCGTGCGGATGGTGTGAGTACTCTTCCGAGCCCGCGTTGATGTAACGCGCCAGGCCGGGATAAGGATGCGCTGTGGCATCATATGGATGGATGCGGGCCAGAGAACCATACGGCTGGCTGGGCAGGCGCGTGGCGAAATTGTCAGCGATCGTATCGGGGAAGGTGCGCCCGTTGAGCAACCAGTAATGCACATGATAGGTTGTCAGGTCAAAGGGCAGGTTCTGCTCAGCCGCGCTGTGCTGGTAGGGGTCGATTTCGGTCAGGAAGACCAGGAACTCTTCCTCCGGCGTGAACCTGCTGTCCGCGCGGTTGTAGGCGAAGTTTGCGCCACTGGTTGGCCGCACGATCAGGGCGCCGGACAGACCCATGCGCGCCTGCTTCTCAGGATTCGTGCCGGACTGGTAAAGATAGGTGCCGGGGTTGCTGGCGACGAAGCTATAAGTCATGCTGCCGCCGTTGGCAGGCGCCACGTTCGTCAGCGAGGTCGCTTTCCCCGTGCCGTCAAATTGCGGTTGGGCCGGGGCGCCATTGGCCAGGACATTGGTCTGACCAGGGAAGATGATGGAAGAATCCTCCGACAGTGTATTGTGGAAGATCACCGTGACCGTGTCGCCCTGGTTCACGCACAGCACCGGACCGGGGTACTGGAACGGCTGGCCGCCGACCGAGTAGCTCCACATGAAGACGGTATTGCCATCCGAGATGGTGATGATACCGGTCTTGGCATCCACCGTAAAGGTAGGGCCATAGGTGCACGCGAGGCCGATCGCCGGCGCTGTTGCGGCAGCAACGCGCTGCGCGCCAGTCTGTGCGCCAAGGGACAGTCCCCCTACGCTGAGCGCCAGCAGCAGCACGATTCCCAGCCGCAACGATTTGAATCCTGAAGGTTGCATTAATAACTCCTTTTCACGCCTGAACAGATCAGCCTACATACCCCAGTCATTGGGATACTGTTGTGCCGCCACGCCGCTTGGGTAAACACGCACCTCAGTTGCCTGACCGCCAAAGCCCCCGGCGCTCAGGTTAGACACCTGAGTCAGCCGGCGGTTATAAACCATATAGGTGTCGTAACCATGGCCGCTGCTGCCGCTGCCACCGGTATAAGCAGGGGCGGTGAAGATAGCGTCAAAACTCTCGCCCGCGCTAGCCAGAACCGTATTCGTGACATAGCTGGTATCTGTGCCGTCGCGACCGCGCATCAACGTCGCATCGCGACCGACGATGCGCATCTTGATCCCCGCCAGCGTCATCGCTGCTTCGCGGAAACCCAGGTTGATGAAACGCAGCAACACGCGCTCGCCAGGCTTGCAGGTGATCAATGAGGACAACGGCTGGTACTGGAGTTGGGGATATCCTACCGGGGCGACCAATTCGCCATTCGCATCGCGCTGCACGGAGTGCGCGTTGATGGAGGTCGCGGCGTTGATCGGTGAATTTGGCGCGATCGTATCAGGATATACGCGCCCATTGAGCAAGCTGAAGTCGGCGTGATAGTCGCTCCAGTCAGGCAACTGGATATGCGAGTCGCACCAGTGCGCCTCTGCCCAGACCTCGCTCATAAACATGACAAACTCGCGATCGTGACCCGTAGAACCATCGCCGTCGTTATAGACATACTTGCCGCTGGGGTACAGCGCCGTGTTGCCATTCTGCAACGGACGGATGAAAACCGGGCCGGTCATGCCCATGTGCACATGCTCAACATCTTCAACATGACAGTGGTACATGTACGTGCCAGGGTCGCGCGGGCGATAGACATAGGTAAAGTCACGCCCGATGGGGACTGAGATCGAACCCGTCGGCTCGCCGTCAAAGAAAGGGATGACGTTGCGAAAACCGTGCCAGTGCAAGGTATGCGAGTCCACCAGGTCGGGGCGTTGCCCCAGACCCAGGTTGGTCAATTGGACTCTAAAGTCCTTTGGATGCGCGGGATCATACTGATTTGCCCAGAACAACGGCGCGTTGTGCTGCGCATGATTCTTCTGATTGTTTTTCTGCACAGTCGTCAGGCCGGTCACGTTGCGAAAGCCGAAGATGTACGTGTTGAACGGCGCCGGAGCATAGTCATCCGGGAAATAGAATCCGACCGGCGGGTCTGGCGGCAGGTATATCCACCCATCCGTGCCTGCCCAGTACAGGTCCGGCGCGGGGGTCTGCGCCTCTACCACCTCATCGGGCGCGAGCGCCTTGCGCACGAAGGGGGGCAAGACACCCACTCCGGCCGCGATCACAGCTGCGCCGCCTGCCAGTTTGAGAAAATCTCGTCGGGAAATGTGCTTTTTCATCTCTTCTCCTGTTCAGTGCCTGATGCTGCTAAGGCAGCGTCGCTCCTCTAAAGTCATCGATACGCGCGCCGGCTGGGAGCTGGATGCCGATCCTTCCAGTAGTGGTGAAGCTCGATGTCGCGGTCAGGCCGAGGTAAGTCGCGTTCTGCCACACATCCACCGACCCATCCGCGTTTGCAACCGCTGTCAGACGGTCGCCCGTCGCATAGGTTGCAGTGAATGTGCCGATCGGTGTATACGTTGCAGCCAGGGTGTTTCCATCCGTCGTCGTCTCGACGATGACTTGTCCTGCGCTGTAACGCACTCGAATGAAACTCGCCGGACTAGTCGTCGTCCCTACGCCGTTGGTTACTTTCAGCAGCAGGCTCGAATCACTCAACGGCGCCGCCGGTGATCCTGCACTCTGTGTAAAGGTAAACGCAGTTCCCTGATGCAGGCCAAAAGTCGCGCCAGGCGCCACTGCGCTATTCCAAATCGCCTGACCTGCCAGGACGGCAGAGGCCTGGTTGGTATTTACCTGGATGGCGCCGAGGCCAATTAGGAGCGCCTGACTCCAACTGGCGCCAAGGCTATTCTGGTTAACACGGTTGAAAGTATCCAGAACTGTCAGAGCGGGCAGTGCTTTGGCAATCAAGTCGGTATCGGTCGCGGTGTTGTTGCCGGGGTACGGGTCAATGACGCTGGGCGTGACTTGCGGAGTCACGTTGGCGGTATCAACAAGCGTCCCTGTCGCGAGAGCAGACAGCGTCGTCACTGCCGTGTAGGTCGCAGTAGCGCCAGCAGGAAGGGCAACCGTGCCTGTTCTGTTATTGCCAGTGCCGCCTGTCGCACAACTTGAGCCCGGAGCGACCGAGCATATCCAACGGCTGACGGTGAGTGACGACGGGAAGGAGTCGTTCATGCTGGCGCCCACGACCGCATCTGGGCCAATGTTGGTCACAAGGACGGTGTAGGTAACCACACTGCCAGGGAGAACGATTGCCTTATTGTCAGTGACGCTGATGGCGAGGTCGGCTGTCGGAATCGAGTCGATGTCAGTCGCCGTATTGTTAACCGTATTCCGGTCTGTGAAACCGACTGGCGCAGCGACGACGGCGATGTTTTCAACGGCATCGAACGCGCTTGGCGCCACTGTGGCGCGAGCGATGAATGTCGCTCGTCCGCCCGCCAACAGGTTGACCGTCCGGCTGATGTTGACGCTGCCGCTAGCCACGATACAACTGGACCCTGCGGTTGCAGTGCACGTCCAGGTGACGCCGCTCAGTGTGGCCGGGAAGTCGTCGGTGACGCCGACGCCATTGATGTTGTAGATGCTGCTATTGGTGACGATGATCGTGTACGTAATCTGGGTTCCCGGCGTCACAACAGTCCGCCCATCGGTCTTCGAGATCGCAAGATCGGCCAACGCTGGAACCTCATCTGCGCCGATATCGAATGCGCCGAACGCCGGGCGGGAATCCCTGTCGATGTCGAACGCCGGGGCTGCCAGGTTAGCCAGGGGCTGCTGATAGGCAGGCACTGCCACAGAAGCAACACCTGTGTTGTACGCTGGCGATGCTGACCCCACCAGATGGTAGTCGGCCAATAGGTCGGGCGGCAGGTCAACGGTGACCATGATGGCGCCGACGTAGTTGATGTTGTTTCGCCATGGGGCAAACGCGACCGAGATATCGTAGGTCGAACTCACCAGTGGATCCGCGGTGATATTCGTCGCAACACCCACGCCATCACCCACCTGGATGATTGAGTAAGTCGGAGCCAGCACACCGGCGCCATCGGCTACGCCCAGATCCCAGTGGTTAATCGGGGTCGTATCGCTGATCGCGCCAAGACCCGTCACAACCCCCAGGCCGCGCGTGCCGGCACGGTTATCCCAGAAAATATCATTGAACAACAATGGCTTGCTGAAGAGCGGCGAGCCTGCCGGCAGCGTAGCCTGCAACATCGTGCTGTTGCCCGATGTTGAAAGACCCGCCGGCGCCGGTGAGCCGTTGCTGGTCACGGCCGTTGCCGTGGTCAGGTTCTTCATGATCGTGTTGTTGTAGATGCGCACATTCGGCGAATCATTCAAGGCGATGCCGCCGCCCTCATGCGTGGAGATGTTGTTGACAATGATGTTGTTGTAGACGTTGTACTGGAAGTTGCCGGCCATCAGGAACCTCAGGCCGCCGCCATCGTCATTGCCCAGATTGCTCTGGATAAGGTTGTTATAGATGTCCACCGGGCCAGCGCCTGGCGACAGGGTTGGCGTAATGATCACGGGAATGCAGTTCGGGTCGTCCGGATTAGTCGTCTCGCAGACTGGCGGCGGGTTGATCACCGTAACGATGCTGGCGGGGAGTTGACCGGACACCATGATGCCGCCGCCTTCGTCGTACGACTGGTTGAAGTAGACGCGGTTGTCATGGATCTTGCCATTCGGGCTCAAACCATAAGCGGTGAGACCGCCGCCGTATTCGGCAGAGAAGTTGCCGCAAATGTCGTTGTGCGCAACTTCGTACCCATCTGTGCCGGCGTAGATACCCACTGCGCCAGCGAGGTTGGTGCCAGAGTTGGCGAAAATCCGGTTGTTCACGATGCGCAGGTTTTCGTTGTGCTGATTCGTATCAGGCTCGACCAGGTCGGGTGTGCCGATGCGGATGGAGCCATACGAACTGCTGTTGCCCTGGATTGTGTTGTTCGTGATCTGCAGGTTGTGAATGTAGGCGTTGGCAAAGATCGCGCCGCCCTGGTTGAGGGTATTGGCCTGACCCTGCTGGTCGCCGTTGCGGATATCAAAGCCGTCGATGGCCGCGTTAAACGCCGCGGTGTACTGTGTCTCGTTTTGGGCAAGTAAGTAGATCACCTGGCCATCAGACACAGTCTGGTTGCCAACCCAGATCATGGGGCCAATCCTGGCATACCAGGCAGTCGCCAGATCCGAATCGCCACCAAAAGCGCTCCCGTCGATAATCGAGCCGGGCACAGGGGGCGTCGTATCAGAATACACACCGCCGGGGCCAACGCCTTGCAACTTGATAGGGGCATTGATGATCAGGTTCTCGTAGTACGCGCCGCGACCGTTGTAGCGTGGATTCGTCAGGTCCGGCGCACCAGGGTAAACCACGACCAGAGCATCACCAGGGCTTGCAACCGCCGCATCAATTGCGTTCTGAATCACGGTATATGTCTGGCTTGGGCCAACCTCGTAGACAGTAGGCTGGTAACCAATCACCGACACCGTTCCAACGCGGAAGTTGTCAACACGGGCGCCGGTTGGAAGCTGTATGCCAAGCCGGCCGCCGCCTGTGAAGGTAGTCGCAGCCGAGTGGCCCACAATCGAGGTGACGTTGGCTGCGCTTGACTTGCGCACATCGACTGAGCCGTCAGCGTTTGCAATAGCTGTCAACGTATCGCGCGTTGCAAAGGTCACTGGGAAAGCATTGACCTGCGCGTAGTTGATCCCGGCGTTGTCGGTCGTTTCAACAATGACCCGATTGGGGCCGGTCGCATAGCGCACACGGATATAGTTGGTTGGCGCAGCGGCTGTGCCGCCGCTTGCCTTTAAGATGAGGCTGGAACCATTTACGGGCGCAGCAGGGGCGCCCGCAGTCTGTGTAAAGGTAAATGAGGCGCCCTGCACCGACCCGTAAACATTGGTCGGGCCGTTCCATATCGCCAGACCACTTGCGACTGCCCTAGCCTGGTTGCCGTTCAATTGGATGAAGGCCGACCCGAGCAGAATCGTCTGGCTCCAGTTCGTGCCGAGCGTAGTCGCATTCACACGGTTAAAGTCATCCAGCACCGGGCTGAGCGAGAACGGTGTATCACCGATGACGTGGTAGGTCAACCCATTGATCGTGACAAGACCAGCGTTGGTCCGGACGGTCAACTGTTGTGCGCCGCGCGCGGTGGTCGATGGGACCATGACCTGGATCACGCGATCGCTCCACGACTGGACTTGCAAGGGCAAATTGCCCAGCAACACCTGTCCGGCGGCGGCGCCGAAGCCAATTCCGGTGATCGTGAACGTGGCATTCACGGCGGTATTGCGGAAGTCCGCGTACGGCTTGGATACCGCGAAGAGCTGCGGCACAAAGTCTGACAGTTTGCAGCTTGGGGAGTAATTGAACTGGCCGCCAGGCAACTGGGCGAGCGTGCGCACCTGCGTTGGCGCGTTGTCCGCAGGGATCAGCAAGCCAGGCAGTGTCTCGAACTCGGTCGCGATGGTGCGGAATTGCGGATTGTAGTTCGCATTCAGCCGGCCTGGGATGCCGGGATCGTTACCGACGAAACGATACAGGTTGGCGCATACACCAGATGGCGTCGGGCAGCTGATGCGGTTCGACGACGGCAGAAGCACATCGTACAAGCCGCTGTAATCGGTCTCAACAGTGGTGATCAGCCGGTTCTCAAAATCATAGATACCGACGGGAGCGAAAGGCACGCCAGCTTTTTCGCCAAAGTCCAGCGACTTTGGATCTGTCGAATAGTTGAGGTCGTCAACGAGCAACCCCCACAGACGCGCTGGCTGCTGGATATCGGTGAACAAGTTAAAGTTGGGTGCAACAGATCGGCCATTGCTGACAGTGACCAGCTTGGTGGTGCACAGCGGTCGCGGCTGACCCTCATAATAGGTTCCGACGGCGGCGACATAATCCGGATTATGTACGGGTGTTGAGGATGTGACAACGATGCCGTTCGTCAGGGTTATTGGGCCATAGTTATCTGTGCCGAAGCCTTCAAGGTCCACTGTGTGCAGCGGCCCGACGCATTCGGGCGGTGGAATCTGCGGGATAAACTGGTCGCCAGTAAAGATGTTGATATCCTCTTCTTTGGTGACCTTATACTGAGGTTTGCCGACGGCATCCTTAGGAATATTCACTTCGACGAGGTAATCAGCAGGCGTCAATTCCTGGAAAGTACCGCCAACACAAACTGGTTTCGAGGGATCCGTAGCATCGAGTGTCCCTGTATAACAGGCGCTCCCAAAGCTATAGTTGCCATCGACAGTCGAATATCCCGACTGGAATTGCACACCCATCAATGGCGCTTCGAGGCAGTCGGTGGGCGACTTTGTGACCTGCTGCCCAGCTGGATAAGCCAACGGCGCATTATTGACGTCACGAGGAATGCAATTGCCGTCCCCATTGACATTGTGATTGAAGCCCGGCCGGCGCCAGGTTTCGGACACATACGTATTGAGTAGCTTTCCCTTGGCAAGCGAACCATCTTTGGCGAGTTCGTAGCGACCAGTCGCGTCGCATGGAGTTCCTGCGTTCGTGCCACAGGCAACGGGTGGATATAGGCTCACAGTCACGTTTGGAATACCTGGCTGCCAGACTTCAACTACTGCGTAACGCGGATCATATTCGTTGCGGGTGGTGTCAAAACTGACCGTACCGACAATTCCACCGTTGCGCGGATCAACCCCACCGCTTTTTCCATCCGCGTCATAAGGGTGCACGCCCCAGTCCAGGCGGCCGCCCAGACCAATGACGGGCAGGAAACTCACGTCTACACCTCTGCCCAGAATCGTTGTAGGCGAGGGTTGGTTGTCCGCCTGCCATGTCACGCCAGTGGTGTAATAAGCATCGGTATAGGCCTCTTCCACCAGCCATTGCGTGAGCGGATAGGCATTCTCCATATAGTAGTAGCCACTCTGGTCGGTGAAGACAGTCGTGGCGCCGCGATCGCTCAACGAGTTATCGCGCTTCTTAACCGCTATAGGATAATGCGCAACGCCTTTCTCGCCTGGGTCCATGATTCCGTTGCGGTTGTCATCCTGGAATACATAACCCTCAAGGGTAGTCCACCAACCTGTAGTGGAGAGCAGACCCAGGTTTACCGCCTCGCCGTTGTGAACTGAAAGATTCTTGGTCTGAATAATATAGTTCTGTGGTTCGTCCCAGTAGGTCAATGTGTAATCGCCATCCGGAACATTCGGGATGGTGAACGAGCCATCGGCGTTGCCATGGACAACGTAGAGTGTTGTGTCGCCTTGCTGCAGATCGCTCAATGCAAGCCAGGGCTTGACAATTGGCTTAAATGGGCGCGCGCCAAGAATGCCAGGATCGACCAGGAGACCGCCGCTTGGCGGGACATAAAGCTTATACGCCTCGACGATGCCGGAGATCGAACCAGTTGTAGGGGCAGCGGTAAGACCGGGGTTCTTCCATACATTGCCAATAACCGGAGCTGGCACAAACCCGAAGATGATCGCAGGATATGGTTCGCCGGCGACAACAAACTCAGTATCGTAACCGGTCGCGCCTTCCATCACCCAGGCATCCCAGTCATGGTTGCCTTCGAGCGTGGTCGTTTGAATCCAATGCGAGCCATCCGGCGCTGTGGCCGATAATCCATAGCGGTTTGGGCCAACATGTGGGATCACCAGGTCGCCATTTACGTCGCTCAAGCATTTTCCACCCATCACTGCAATAACAGGCAATTGGTTCGCGTCGAGGAAGGTGTTCGAGATCACATGCGTCACCGGATCCTCGCCCACGTACTTGGTGCAGAGCGGGTGACCATAGATATCATTCGTCACTTCGCCAATATAGTCCTGGATATGCCCCTGGAAACCTGCCAGTCCCACTTCAGCGGGCTCATCCGGAGCGCCGTTTGTGGGAGAAACATCCGCAAACACTCTTGCGCGGATGGTGGCATCCGGCACTGGATGCGGCTGCAACTCTACTGTGAGCAAACCAGGCGATTCCAATGGAATGCTGAAGTGCTTGCCATCAAGCTTGTAACCATCAGAACTAACCGATATCAGATAACGCCCAGGCGGAAGTGTCAAACCGGCAGCAAAGTCATTTTGGTCGCCCTGGGTATAGATAGGGGCTGTTGAGCGCGCGCCGGCAACCGATACCCAGTTGCATGAATCAGGATATCCTGCATCTTCCGGTGAGCATCCCGTCCCTGGCGCAGGACTACGCTGTCCGGTTGTTGCGGTATTGTCGATATTAATAAGATACTTAAACGTGGTGATCGCGGCGCCTGCCGTCACACCTGTTCCTCCAAATGCGCGCGGTTCGGTGCGCGCACTCTGCACAGCCAGTTGAATGGTGCTGGTGGGAGTATGAATCACTGGCGTAGTTTCAGTAACGAGCGCCGATAGGCCAGCCATAATAAGGGGAAGGAATACATGGATGCCGCCAATTCCCGGGTTCGGGCTAACGGTCACGGGCGCCGCGGTCACATTCAAGGAAGATGCACCCACGATAAACACCGTGACGACACTCATTACAGCCCTAAGCGCGCGTCTTCTCAATAACATTTAAGTCTCCTCGTATACTCAAACAACACATTCAAAGCGCAGGATTCATTGCCTGTGACCCGCAGGGTCAAATCGCCATCACCTGCCGAACTCGCCTGCCCCGACATGAAAATAACATGAAACAATTCTCATAATAGCTATGATCTTCAGAAAGGTCTGTAGGACGATTGACAAGCAACTGTAAGTATTTGTCCTACATCGCGCCTATAGGTAGAGAATCCCTGGATATCACGGTTCCTGTTGGAGCACGTAACGAATGATTTCAGAATTCGAGCGCCACACCATCTTCTGCATGATGCGCCTCCGATAGGTGCTCACGGTCTTTACGCTTAAAGAGAGCAGCTTGGCAATCTCGGTCACCGTATTGCCATCTCCGATCATCCGCATCACCTCATGCTCGCGTTCCGACAGCACGGTGTGGGGATGTTGATCGTAAGAATCGGCGCTGATGGATTCTGCCAGCGTAGGGCTGGAGTACTTGCGATGACCCGCCACATGACGGATCGCCTCAACAATCTGCTCCGGCGCGCTGTCCTTGGGCAGGTAACCCGCCGCGCCCGCTTTCAGCACGCGTAAGGCATACTGCCTCTCGGGGTGCATACTGAACACGAGCACAGCCATATTCGGGTAAAGCTCTTTGACAGGCTTCAGAATATCAAAGCCACTGCGCCCGGGCATGTTGATATCCAGAATCAACACATCGCAGTTTGCCGTCAGCAGCTTGCTCAACGTCTGTTGAGCATCCCCTGCCTCAGCCGCAACCATAATATCGCCCGCTTCAGAGAATATCTGCTTTAGCCCCTGCCGCACAACCGCGTGATCATCCGCCACAACAACCTTTATCATCTGTGTTCATCCCATAGGCAGGTGGACTTCACGCTAAACAACGACTCTTTTACATCTACAAATACAAACATTTACAAACATTAAACCCATTACACTCTACAAAGCACACCGTACAAAGTGCAACAAATGGAGCACAGCAAAACAAACAGAAGTGGCGGGAGGACATGACAGACCTCAGTCTGGAGCCATGTTCAATGTCAATTCTAAACATAACCTGCCAGGCTGTCATGAGTAAAATGAACCATGTGTGTTGCCACAAAATAGTCATGATGATCTACAACGGCGTAAAACTTAGCGCGACATCGACGGGTGAGTCAGCATCGTCAATGTTATGTAGACACGTTATGTAGATATTGACTTGTGAGAGTCTATGGGCTAAAGTTGTTTGGAAGAATGTGTGACGTAAGTATAGGAGCACATGGACCTAATCTGGCGAGAGCAGCGCTACAGCGCGCCAGACGTTCTGCGCCAATCTGCGGGTTTGTGCTAGCCGTAAACGTGCTTGCACTAATCGTGACCCTTGTTTTATCCCCCATTTTTGAAGCAAGCCCATTTCCCTTATTTGTCATCGCCGTAGCCCTATCGGTACAATATGGCGGTATGGCGGCCGGGGTATTCTCTGTCATCTTTGCGACCTTAACCACCGACTACTTCTTTTATGTCCCATATGGCGTCATTATTCTTGACTTCAATGATATTCCGCGCATAGGACTATTCGTACTAGCAGCAATAATCGTCTCAGCGCTGATCGCGGCGCGCAAACAAACCGAGGAACGACTCGCCAGGCTGTCCAGCGCTGTCGAGCAAACGGCAGACAACGTCATTATTACTGACCGTCGCGGAGTGGTCCAGTACGTCAACCCGGCGTTTGAGGCGCTCACAGGATACAGCAAGAGCGAAGCCGTCGGTAAGACGCCTCGCATCCTGAAGTCAGGTGAACACAACCTGGAGTTTTATGCGCAACTGTGGACCGTGATTCTATCGGGTGGGGTTTTTCGGGACGAGATCGTCAATCGCAGGAAGGACGGCACATTTTACGTCGAAGAAAAAACTATCACGCCAATCAAAGACAATGATGGCAATATCACCCATTTCGTCTCGACTGGGAAAGATATCACCGAGCGCGTGCATGCCTACATGACGCTTGAACGCCGGGTGGAGGAAAGGACGCTCGAAATCGTCCGGCTTTACCAGGAGTCCGAACTGCGCAGCCGCGAGTTGGAAGCATTGTACCTGGCAGATGAGCAATTACACCGTCATTTGCAACTCGACCAGGTGCTGAAAGCGCTCGTGGATGTGGTCGTGGACATCCTGCACGCCGATAAGGCCAGGGTGCAGGTATTGGACGAGGTACTCGGTGATCTGGTCGTCCACGCAGCGCGCGGCTACAGCCTGGGAACGATGGAGCGCATGTCTCGATACCGCTTGGACGCAGCGCTAATAAATGGAGCCTTCCGCGGCGATGAGCCCATCGTGATCGAGGATATGCGTTCCGCTCCGCCTCCCGCCAACCAGATCGCCGAGCAGGAGGGCATCCAGACCGCGGTATCCATGCCTATCACCATTAATGGCCGCTTCTTTGGCATCCTAGGCATGGATTACTGCCAGGCGCGCGCGTTCACCGCTGCTGATAAACGACTCTTCGTGGCGCTCGCTCAACGCGCAGCTGTTGCGATTGAGAACGCCCAACTGTATGGGCGGGCGGAACAGGCTGCCATCCTAGTAGAACGGCAGCGCCTGGCGCGCGAACTACACGACTCAGTGACTCAGTCGGTATACGGATTGACGTTGCTGGCTGAAGGAGGGCGCAGAATGCTGTCCGCCGGCGATATCGAGCACGGGAAGCAGACACTCGAATGGCTAGGTGAGACGGCACAGCACGCCTTGAAAGAGATGCGCATGGTTGTGCACGAACTCAGACCCATGGCGCTGTCGCGGGAAGGACTGGTGGAAGCACTGCAACAGCGATTGGACGCCGTCGAGGCGCGCGCAGGCGTGCAGGCGCGCCTGATCGTGGATGGCTCCGTGGATCTGCCTGCATCTGTCGAAGAGCATATCTACCGCTTCATACTGGAAGCGCTCAACAACGCTCTCAAGCACTCAGCCGCGACCTCAATCCTCGTGCGAATCCGATCTACAGATAAGGAGACCGAACTGGAAGTAATCGATAGCGGTAAAGGGTTCAATCCCGACGCCGGCAGTTCCAAAGGCGGTATGGGACTGCTCAACATGAGGGAAAGGTCCAAACATATTGGCGCCGAAATGACGATAATATCTTCACTAGGACAAGGGACGACCATTCGAATATGCCTCCCGAAACCGGCGGAGAGCAAGTCACCTGGCGAACCATTCCGCCCTGGCGAACCATTCCGCCCTGGCGAAGCAATACATCCGTTTGCAGGTAAATATGGGTGAACCGATTCGTGTTTTGATTGCCGACGACCATTCGATTGTTCGACTGGGGTTGCGCACCCTGCTCGCAACTGTCCCGGATATGCTAGTGGTTGGCGAAGCAGAGGATGGGGAGAGGGCAGTGGAATTATTTTTGACGCTGCAGCCGGACGTCATGCTGCTGGATCTGATGATGCCGAACAAAGACGGCATCACAGTCATCCGCGAGATCATGGCGCAGAATAGTCAGGCGCGCGCACTGGTGCTCACCAGCTTCGCAGGTGACAACCAGGTATTCCCGGCGATCAAGGCGGGCGCGCTGGGTTATCTGCTAAAGGATGCATCACCCCAGGATTTACTAACTGCAATCCGGGCAGTCATGCGCGGCGAGCCCTTCATGCACCCGACGATTGCGCGCAAGCTGATGCTCGAACTCAACCGCCCATCTGACCTGCCGCCAACCCCTGAACCGCTCACAGAGCGCGAGCTTGAAGTATTGAGCCTGCTTGCGCAAGGTCTATCCAACCAGGAAGTCGCCATTACGCTGGCAATCAGCGAGAATACAGCGCGCAATCATGTCGCCAGCATATTGAGCAAACTGCACCTTGCCAACCGCACACAGGCTGCCCTGTATGCGCTACGCAAAGGGCTGACCAAATCGAGCGCCGCTCAGACCGAGTAGGCCGGCGCAAGGAAAATCACCATGCCCCTACCCCACGCACAATTAGAAATCGACTTCAGTGTTGCATCCGGCGTCATTCGCCCCCTGCACGGTGTCAACCTTGGGCCGCTGATGATGAACGGCTGGCTTGATGTTTCCGCCATTTATAAGGAGCTGGCTTTCCCGCTCACCCGTCTGCACGACTGCCCCTATGCGGTTCCGGAGACCGTGGATGTGCACAGTATCTTCCCGATCTTCGACGCCGACCCGCAGGACCCGAAGAACTATCGCTTCGCCATGACTGACGATTACATCCAGTCCATCCTCGATACCGGCTCACAAATCGTCTATCGCCTTGGCGAAACCATCGAACACTACACGCGCCGCCGCTACCATGTCCACCCACCCGCCGATTTCGCCAAGTGGGCTGCCATCTGCGTGAACATCATCCGCCACTACAACCAGGGCTGGAACAATGGCTTCCACCACAACATCCGGTACTGGGAGATATGGAATGAGCCGATGGTGCAACCGCAGTGCTGGACCGGCACGATGCAGCAATATTACGATCTGTACGAAGTCGCAGCCAAGGCGATCAAGGCGTTCGATCCGACGTTGATGGTAGGCGGCCCAACCGAGTGCAGCGGCGTGCCAGAACGGGCATTCCTGGAACATTGCCGAAAGAGCGGCGCCCCCCTCGACTTCTACTCGTGGCACGTGTACGCGCGCGACCCGATCCAGATTGTCGAACTGGCCAGACAGCACCGCGATGCATTGAACACCGCCGGGTATACCCAGACCGAGTCGCACTTGAACGAGTGGAACCTGCTGCCGACAGAAGGCTGGCAGTTCAACTCACCGGAGAAGAACCCGGATTGCATCCGCCGCGCGTGCGAGGAAATTGGCGGAATCACTGGCGCCGCCTTCGACGCAGCAACGCTCATCACTATGCAGGATCTGCCGATCGATGTCGCCAACTTCTACTGGATGCGCGACAGCTTCTGGGGCATCCTCGACCAGTACGGCGCAAAACGCAAGAACTATTATGCGTTCAAGGCGTTCCGCGCCATGCTCGACACGGCGCAACGCGTGAAGACAACACCCAACGACGCCGCCACTGGCTACGCGTTGCTTGCAGGGCTGGGCCAGGGCGCGAGTGCAGGTGTCCTTCTCGCGAACTTCCGCGCGCGCGAAGCCAACTTCACGCTGACTTGCAAGGGTTGGCCATGGCAAGGGGGCGCGGTCTGCCGGCAGTATCTGCTGGACTATGACCGCAACTTGACCCTGGTTGACGAACATCATCTGGAGGACTGCTTTGAGTCCCCTTGGGAAGGCAACGCCACGCTAAACCTGTGCATGCCCGCACCCGCTTTCTGCTATATGACATTGACGCCGACTTAAAGGCTGATTTCGTCGGCGCACATACAACATAACTCGATATGACTGGCGCACATACAGTGCGCCAGTCATTGATGCGCCTTTGTCCTACAGACAATCCCGCTATTCCTACGCTAGAATTTCCTTTTCTGTTACCGCCGCCTGTCCTTGTTACATAATGTGTTGTTTTATTAAAGGAATTTTCATGCGTATTATTGGCTTTTCTCATGTCATTAGGCGCTCTCGACGTTTTGTTAAGGTTATTTGGGTAACCGCATTACTTCTCGCCGCGAACCCCCTGGGCGCCACTGCAGCCCCCGTCGCTAGTTTACCCGCACAGGTTGGAACCGTCACATGGACAGGGGCCGGCGACGGAATCCGTTGGAGCAACCGCGCAAACTGGGACGCGGGGCGATTGCCTGGGCCAAATGATGTTGTGCGATTAGGGCCGGCGCCCGCGGGCGCCGTGATCGACGGGACATTCGTTGGCGTGATCGCGGGGCTGAAAATAGACGCGGGCTTCCAAGGCACGCTGCGGCTAAAGCAGCCGCTTCGCATCACCGGCGACCTTGACATGCAGGGGGGGGTGCTGGATGGCGGGTTTGCATCCCTATGGGTCAACGGCGCAGTGCGCGTCAACGGCGGCATGCTGATTACACCCCGCGCAGTAATGCACGTCAATTCGCTGGATATTCAGGCGCCGGGCGTCGTGCAGATGGGCTCACGCGGCAAACTCAACCTTGCGGGCAACGGAACGCCCTTAAGCGGCAACGGTCTGCTCGATGTCACAACGAATCGTCCCAACAGCGTGGAATTCACGGGTAAGACAACGAGCAGCCTTGATCTGGCAGGGCCGGTCAGCGCGCTCCAGTCAATCCACATCAGCGCTAGCGCAATGCAGCGGTTAGCCGCCGGCCGCGCAATTTCCGCGCCGCGCGCGCCAAACGCGCCCCTATTTGCCGAATACGGTAGCAGTCTCACGCTGAATGGGGGTGAGGACAACCTGTCTGCGGCTGTGATCGACGCGGCCAATGGCTACGCCTATTTCGGCACGTTTACATCCAGCGGCATCATCATAAAGGTGGACCTTGCCACATTCCAGCGGGTCGGCGCGCTGACGTTGGATCCGGGAGAGGATATTCTCACCTCGGCCGTGCTCGACGACGTGGATGGTTTTGCATACTTTGGCACCGCGACAGCGCCCGGCATCGTGGTGAAGATCGACCTTTCCACCTTCACGCGCGCCAGCGCTGTGACGCTGGATGTCAATTTAAATCAGTACCCGCTCACATCAGCCGTAATCGACACTGGCAATGGATTCGCCTACTTCGGCACGTCCAACACCTCGCCAGCAAACATCATCAGAATCGCCCTCAACGGCGCCAATTTACCCACCTATGATGGCATGCTCACACTCAACCCGGGCGAGGAAAATCTCCTGTCGGCTGTGATTGATACAGCCAACGGGCAAGCCTACTTCGGCACACTGGATACGAGCGCCGCGAACACAGCCAGCGTTATCCAGGTCGATCTCGCCAACTTCAACCGCGCCGGCGCGCTGGCGCTGAACCAGGATGAAAATGGGCTCGGATCAGCCGTCATAGATACAGCCAATAATGCTGCCTACTTTGCGACGTCGACCTCGCCTATCAACATTGTCAAGGTCCAACTATCTCCACTCAGCCGGGTTGGCGCGATTCAACCGTTCAGCACAGACTACAACCTGGTATACGCCGGGGTGATCGACGCCAGCAAAGGCTATGCTTACTTCGGCGCACAGGGAGCGCCCAGCGTAATCGCCAAGGTGCGCATCTCACCCGGCTTCACCACCGTCCAAACTATCACACTCCCGTCGGGCGAAGACTTTATCGCATCTGCCGTGCTCGATCCAAACCAGCACTACGCCTATTTTGGAACCACTAACAGTCCAGGCGTTATTGTGCGCGTGGCGCTGTTAAATGCCCAGACGACGCTGACATCCACGGTTAACCCATCAGTGTATGGCCAATCAGTCACCTTTACGGCAACAGTCATCCCAATCGGGACGCCGGGCACGCCAACCGGCGTCGTTACATTCAGTGTCGACAGCGGGCCGAACGTCACACGGACGCTCACAAGCGGGATAGCGGCCTACACACCGGCATCGCTGACCGTGGGAACGCATTTCATCACCGCCACTTATGGCGGCACGGCGGTTTTCGACATCGCAGGTGGAACGCTGACGCAGATCGTGAGCCAGGCAAGCACGACAACAACCCTCAGTTCATCAGTTAATCCTTCGAGTTATGGTCAGGGACTGACATTCACGGCAACCGTAACATCCGTTGCCCCAGGCAGCGGGACGCCGACCGGCCCGCTCACGTTTATCATCGACGGGACGCCTATAGTAACGCCCACGTTGAACGCCGGCGGTGTGGCAACATACACCACGTCAACCTTGGCGGCAGGCGCACACACTGTCAATGCCCTGTATGGCGGCAGCACGAGCTACATCTCGAGCACCGGGTCGCTGACGACAAGCCAGACGGTAAACAAGGCAGGCACGCTAGAGACCATCACTTCTTCGTCTAATCCCGCGGTGTTCGGGCAAACGGTGACATTCACGACAATCGTGTCGGTCGTCGCGCCAGCCGCAGGCACGCCGACGGGGGTTGTGACTATTACAATTGACGGCAACGTCATTGCCACACCCACATTAGGCAGCAACCGGGTGGCGACCTTCACAACCTCGTCTCTGATCGTCGGGACGCACACCGTATCGGTCACCTTCAGCGGCGACGCGAACTACAGCGGCGGCTCTGCTGCGATCGCCAATGGTCAGGTGATCAACAAGGCCAACTCGACAGTCAGTGTCGCCTCTTCGGCAAACCCATCGTACTTCGGACAGCCAGTCACCTTCACGGCAGCCGTAACGCCCGTTTCACCCGGGGGAGGCGCCGTCGCGCCGTCCGGCACGGTGAACTTCACCGTCGACGGAATCGTGGCCGGCTCAGGCACACTCAGCGGCGGCGTGGCGACCATGACGCTGAACGCCACAACCATGGCCGTGGGCGCGCACACAATATCAGCGATCTATTCCGGCGACGCCAGTTTTAACGGCAGCGCGGGTAACCTTGCGGCGAGTCAACGTGTCAGTAAGACGAACACGACAGCTGGCATCGTTTCCTCGGCCAATCCTTCGATATTCGGCCAGGCGATAACATTTACCGTCACCATCACGCCAGTCGCGCCAGGCGCCGGCGCCCCGAGCGGCGTTGTGACTTTCACCATAGACAATGCCGTCGTCGGAACAAGCGGTGTGAGCGGAGGTGTGGCAACCTACGTCACCCAGACGCTTGTGGTCGGCACGCATGCGGTCACCGCGACCTATGGCGGTGATGCGAACTTCAACATTGGCACGGCAACGCTGGCGTCAGGGCAGATAGTGAATAAGGCCAATACCTCGACAACTATCGCGTCATCGGTAAACGCATCGGTGTACGGTCAGTCGGTGACCTTCACCGCGACAGTTGCGGTGCTGGCGCCAAGCGGCACGGTGCTATCCGGCAGCGTGAACTTCATGGTTGATGGCGTCATTGTGTTAACCCCCACCCTCAGCGGCGGGGTCGCTTTGTTTACCACCTCGGCATTGCCCGCCGGGACACATGCTATCTCGGCGACCTACGCCGGCACGACCTCAATCAACGGCAGCACCGCAACACTCTCACCCGATCAGACGGTGAACAACGCGAGCACGGCCACAAGCGTCGGTTCCAGCGCCAACCCATCGGTGTACGGTCAGGTGATCACGTTTACGGCGGTGGTGTCACTCGTAGCGCCAAGCACTGGGACGCCGCAGGGTGTGATGAACTTCATCATTGACAGCAACCTCGTAAGCGCGCCCACGATCAGTGGAGGGGTGGCACAGTACGTAACCACAACACTGAGCGCCGGAACGCATACAGTGTCGGCAGTGTATGGCGGAAACCTGAACGTCTTCGGCAGCATAGGAAATCTGGCAGGCGACCAGATCGTCAACAAAGCCAACACGACTGTAACCGTGACCTCTACAGTGAATCCATCCGTGTACGGGCAAGCGGTGACGTTCACGACTACCGTCAAGTCGGTTGCGCCAAGCGTTGCAACGCCAACAGGTCCGATCACTGTCAGCATTGACGGCGCCTCACCCGTCGCATTGACGTTAAGCAACGGTGTGGCCGCCTATACCACATCCACCCTCACGATCGGGGCGCATCGCATTGTGGCAACCTACGATGGCGCAGCGAACTTCAACGGTAGCACAGCCTCGTTAGCGCTGAGCCAGACGGTGGCTTTTGCGAGCACGACGACGAGTGTTGCCTCATCGCTGACCCCCGCGGTCTTCGGTGATGAAGTGGCATTTACAGCCACCGTCACTGCGGTATTGCCGGGCGCAGGAACCCCCACCGGTGTCGTGACCTTTACAATCGATGGCGCCCTCTCCACAATCGCAACGCTTAGCAACGGCGCCGCATCAATGGCAACCAGTGTTCTGACAAAGGGGCTGCACACGGTTGTGGTCGCTTATGGCGGCGATGGACAGTTTAAGACCAGCACGGGAAGCTTGACGCCGAATCAACAGGTCGTCGGAGCGAGCACGACAACCAGCGTCGACGCGTCCGCAAACACGACGGTGTATGGGCAGGCGGCGGCATTTACTGCCACGGTATCCTCCGTTGCTGGAACGCCAACCGGCATCGTGAGCTTTACCGTCGATGGCGTCGCCGGCAGCACGCTTGCGCCGCTCAACGGCAACATCGCCGCGTTCTCGACAACGCTGATCCCTGGCGGGACACACACGGTAACAGCGCTATATCTTGGCACTGCGGACTACGGTCCAAGCACGGGGTCAATCACGCACACCGTCAGCAAAACCGATACCACGACTAGCGTAGACACCTCAGCCAACCCGACGCTGTTTGGTGAAGTCGTCACTTTCACGGCGGTAGTAACCCCGGTCGCGCCTGGTAGCGGCACAGTTGGCGGCACAGTGAACTTCATCATCGATGGCAGCCTGGCGGGCAGCGGCGACCTCAGCGGCGGCGTAGCGACGTTTACCAGCACATCACTCACGATTGGAACCCACACAATAACGGCAACCTATGCCGGCGACAATAACTTCAACGGCAGCAGCGGTTCGCTTGCGCCGGATCAGGGGATCAACCCCGCCGACAGTGCGACGACCGTCGACTCCTCAGCAAACCCATCAATTTACGGGCAAAGCGTGACGTTCACCGCCACGGTGTCCGCAGTGGCGCCGAGTATTGGCACGCCGACTGGACTGATCACATTCTCGGTCGATGGCATCCCCGTCAGCAGCCCCTATCTGGGCGATGGCATCGCGACATACGTCATATCGATCCTCCCGGTCGGAACGCATACGATCGAGGTAATCTATGAGGGCGATCCAGGATTCTCACCCAGTGGCGGATCACTGACAGTCAGCCAGACTGTCAACGTCGCGGGCACAACGACGAGCATCGCCTCCCTAAAGAACCCGTCCATCATAGGTGAATCAGCACACTTTACGGTGACCGTCGCTGCACCGGCGCCTTCAAGCGGCACACCCAGCGGAATGGTTACCATCACACTCGACAACGGCGTAGTCGCCACGCCAGTGCTATTCAATGGTGAGGCGACGTTTACTGCGCCGTCGCTCACGGTCGGCCAGCATATAGTGACGGCATCGTACAGCGGCGACGGAAGCTATGATGTCAGTTCAGGCGTGCTCACGCAGACCGTGAACCGGCCTGCGGCGACGATCACCATAACTTCATCGCAGAACCCGTCGGTATACGGTCAGACGGTGACGTTTACGGCTATAGTGACCTCTGCGGCTGGAACGCCGACTGGCGCGGTCACCATCACCGTCGATGGAACCCCGCTGACGACCCAATCGGTGGACGCCGGCGGTCGTATCACGGTTGCAACCTCTGCGCTGCCCACGGGGAACCACACGGTTACCGCGCAATATAGCGGCAATGCAAACTTCAACACAGGCGTCACAACGCTCGCTCCGAGTCAGGTTGTAAACAAGGCAAGCACAACGACAGCCATGGCCTTGTCGGCAAACCCGGTCATGGCAACGCATGCTGTGACGTTCACCGCAATGGTGGCGGTAGTGTCCCCGGGCGCGGGCGCACCTGGCGGCGTGGTGACGTTCACGATCAATGGCGCACCGGTTGGGACGTCGTCACTGACGGGCGCCAGTGCGACCTACATCACGTCGACGCTACCTGCGGGCGCGTACACAGTCACCGCGACCTATGGCGGCGATGTGAACTTCGCGCAGAGCGTCGGGACGCTGAACCCCATTCTCACAGTGACGCCGTTGTATGGAATCTACCTGCCCATAGCTCTGCGGTGAGAGTGTCGCCAGATGGCGATCAGATCAACGGTGAAACGCGGGCGGTTTTGACAACCACCCGCGTTTCCATTTTGTGATATTCGTTACTTTACGCGGTATTGGCGATTCACACGCGCCCACCGGCAGACGACGATACAACAAGGTGAAGCCATGAATCTCATGAAGTTCCGGGCGCAGTTGCACTGCGCCTCTGTCGCGACCATCGCGCTCTTTGGCGCCACGGTAGCACTCGCCGGCGTGACCGCGACGACAGCAGCTCCTATGCTCGGAGGGTGCCCGATGTTCCCTTCCGACAATGTGTGGAACGCGCGCGCCGACACACTGCCGGTTGATCCAAATTCAAATGCCTACGTCGCTGCGATGGGCGCAAACGCCAAAGCACACGCCGACTTCGGCTCAGGCACATGGGACGGCGGGCCAATCGGCATTCCGTTTGTCGTCGTCCCAGCGACGCAAACACTCGTCGCGATCACCTACGTCGAGTATGGCGACGAAAGCGACCCCGGCCCATTCCCAATCCCGCCAACTGCGCCTGTCGAATGGGGCTCGGACAATCATGTGCTGGTGCTGCGGCAGGGCGAGTGCAAGCTATACGAGCTGTACCACGCCGTGAAACAATCCGACAACAGTTGGGAGGCTGGCTCTGGCGCGGTGTACACGCTGACAGTCAACGGCCCGTTTCGCCCGGCAGGTTGGACGTCCGCCGACGCCGCCGGGCTGCCCATGTTGCCGGGGCTGGCGCGTTACGACGAAGTTGCCACCGGCGAGATCAACCACGCGTTGCGCTTTACCTCTAATAGCTCGCGCGCTGCCTACATCTGGCCGGCGTTGCACCAGGCGCCTTACCACGCAACACCGACATCGCCGCCGATGGGTCAGCGCTTCCGCCTCAAGGCGTCATTCGCCATCGATGCGCACTTCTCGGCGCAGACGGCGGTCATCCTGCGCGCGCTCAAGCGCTACGGCATGATCCTCGCCGATAACGGCACATCGTGGTTTATCAGCGGCGCACCTGATGAGCGCTGGAACGAAGACGCACTGCACCAACTCGACACATCCGTGAAAGGCTCCGACTTCGAGGCTGTCGATGAGTCCAGCCTGATGGTGCGCAACAACACCGGGCAAGTGTGGGCGCGCACCTACATTCCGCTTGTAATCAGGCCTGGCTAACGAACTTCTTAAGCCGAATAGTTGCGCATCGCCACGCGCTGTTCCGGCACAGCATATTGGCCAGTCACAGCCACAATCACTTTATTGGTGTCAAAGTACACCTGCCAGTAGTCATTGTTGTGGCAGTACGGGCGGACAGCGATGACAGGCCCCCATTGCGTAAACTGCAACACTTCTACGGCTGGCGCAGGGTTGGGCAGCACGTTTGGAATCTTCGCAATGGCCTCTTGCAACTTCATCATGACTTCGGCAGGATTGGCAGAGTGAGCGATTTGCGCGGTGAGATCAACCCGCCGATGGGGGTTTGTCGTGTAGTTCTGAATAGTGCCGGAGAAAATGGCATTGTTGCCTAAATACACATGGATGTTATCCGCCGTGTCCACGGCAGTCACGAACAAGCCTATTTCGCGCACGTCACCCGTCACGCCAGCGGCGGTGATCATATCCCCCACCTTGAAGGGGCGCAGCAGGATGAGAAACACGCCCGCTGCAAAATTGGCCAGCAGGCCACCCCACGCCGCGCCGATGGCAATGCCTACCGCGGCTAACAATGCTGCAAAGGATGTGGTCTCAATCCCCAGCACGCCCAAAATAGCAATGATAATCAGCAGGCGCAACAATACGCTGACGCCTCCTTCAACGTAACGAGCCAGGGTCGGCTCCACCTTGCTCGCGTTGAGACCGCTGGCCAGCAACTTAACCAGGAGCCCAATGAGCCAGCCTCCAACGACCCAGATGACAATTGCCCCAATAACCTTTAAAACTAACGGAACAAGAAAAATATTCGCGGCACTCGTAATATCTTGCATAGTGGATTATCCTGAATAAAACTGTTATGGCATCGCATTTATAGCGATTCCATGCGGATTTGACGCGCAGATTGTAGCAGAAAATCGACACGAAAAACCGTATGAGAGGTTGAGTATTCCAAGTTATTTGTGCCAGAATACACTTGAATGTGTGAGATATTTTCAGGCACTTTAACGCAAAAATATCTGGTAGCATGCACCCCATGGCTACCCTATATCCGACCACGAATGCGGACGGCAAACCCGTCATCGCGATGACTGATGAGCAGAAGTACTGGTTTGACATCAAAGGCTGGATTCTGCTGTCGGCGTTGTTCAGCGAGACAGAGCTGACGCCGATCCGGGAACACCAGATGCGCTTCCTGTACGACCGCGAGTCGCTGCCGGCACACGAGCGCGACAACCACGGCGGGGCGTCCGAGGTGCTGCTGGATCACCCGGCCGTCGTTGGCGTATTGAATGAGATCATCTCGCACCAGCCGATGGCCTCGGAAGACTGTTACGGTTTCCGCTACGACCACACCTATTCCAGCCATCGCAAAGCCGGCCACGACAATTGGGGACCGCATGGCGGAAGCGGTCTGTTTAACTTCAACGGCAACTCGCATGTCTACCAGCATCAGTTGGGACAGATTCACGCCGGGCTGGTGCGCGTGGTGTGGGAATTGAACGAGGTGCAGAAGGGCGACAGCGGCACGCTGTTGTTGTCGGGCAGCCACAAGGCGGCTTTCCCGCGCCCGGACTCCACCAACACCAACCGGGATCACCCGCTCTACGAGTCGTACTCATGCCCGGCTGGCTCGGCGCTGATCTTCACCGAGGCGCTATGCCACAGTGGAACGAAATGGGTCAACCCGGATCGTGATCGGCTGTCGCTGTTCACCTGCTACAACACCGTTAACGCCAAATGGGGCAAGGGCGCCGTCGCAGCCGACGTAATCGCAGCGATGAAACCCAAGCGCCAGACGCTGTTTCGCGGGGTGTGGACCTCCTTTGGCGAAGGCGAGCGCAGCAACAAGTACTATAGCGAGGCCAACCGGGCGGTTTAAATGTTCAAAACCCTGGTCGTCGTTGTGATTATCACGGTACTCGTTTTGCTCGGAGTCAGGTTCATTTTGTATGGCGTCCATAACTTGCTGGCGGGAATCGGGGCGTTCGTGGTAGTTGCAGGTATCGTCTATCTTGTGGTTGCCCGCGACGACAAGCCTAAGGGCTAGGCGCGTTGCCATATGATGAGCGAGATAGCACGATCTCTTCATCAAAAACCACGGGTGAACGCACATCCATTTTTACGTCAGGAGTATAGACACAATGAGCGCAACGAGCTATTTTCAAGCCGCAGACAGCGTCCTCGCGGCAGTCCGCAATACACAAACGCAGAATATCCAGCGCGCCGCGACGGCTATTGCCGATGCGTTGGCGACAAAGAAGGTGTGGCATTTCCTCGATCAGGGTCATACTGGCGAGGAATTCGTCGGGCGCACCGGCGGCATGATCGCCCTCAACCCGATCAAAATCGCCCTCGACGTGCGCCACCAGGGCGCCCTGCCCGGCTTTCGCACCGGGCAAAGTTCCGCGTTTGACTATGTCGCCTATCGCAAAGGCGACGTGCCGATCGATTTCATCCTCGACAAATGCCAGATTGTCCCCGGCGACATCATGATGATTCACTCGGTATCCGGCTCGCGCGGGATGCCCATCAGCCTCGCCATCGGCGCGAAAGCGCGCGGCGCGATTGTGCTGGCGATCACCTCATTGACCTATAGCAAGGCATTGCAGCCGGTGCATCCCAGCGGCAAACGCCTGTGCGAAGTTGCTGACCTGGTGATCGACGATTGCGGCCCGGTCGGCGACACGCTGCTCAAAGTCGACGGGATGGGCGAGGAAATCTGCGCCAGTTCCGGTCTGAGCTTTGTCTACATCATGTGGGCGCTTGAGGCCGAGATTTGCGCACTCCTGACGCAGCGCGGCATCGTTCCAAGCGTCTATCGCAATGCCAATCTGCCCGGCGCGCAGCAGGTCAATGAGGGTATCACACAGGCCTATAACGAAAGAGGCGTTTGAGCAGAAGCCGATGAGAGTAGTCAACGCGCTGCGTAAAGACATCCAGGGCATCCCTGTCTGGGTGGAATTTGTCCTGATCATCACGATCTGCTTCGGACACCTGATTTACCATTCTTCGCAGACGCTGTTCATTGATGCCAGTAAAGTCACGAACATCATCACCGATCAGAGCGCGCTGGCCGACGGCATGTTCGATATCGTCGTGGTATGTATCACCCTTGGCTTTCTCAAGCTGCGCGGTTGGAAGCTGACCGAGTTCCTGCCAGTGAAAGCAACGTGGACGGGGTTGTTCCTTGCAGTCGCCATGCTGGCCGGGCACCGCTTTCTGGCAATCGTCAGCTACACGTTGCTGTCGGGCATCTTCGGCATTCAGATGGTTGCCGGTGTGCAGAGCACTCTCTCGCCCATCGGCGTGATCGCGACATCGATTGATGTCGGCTTTATCGAGGAGTTGATCGTGCTGGGGTATGTGACACATGTGCTGCAGCATCGCGGCCCGTTTTTCGCCATCACCATCAGCACGTGCATTCGCTTGTCGTATCACCTGTATCAGGGGCCGTTGGTGATGATCATCGTCATTCCCATGGGCGTTCTGTTTGGCATCATCTACTGGCGCTATCGCAACTTATGGCCTTTCATGTTAGCGCACGCGTTCTACGATCTGATGATTCTGGCGCCATAAACCCGTTCAGCCCCGATGGTATAGTTGTGCCCGCTGGCAGGGTTGTTGAAAATGGGTTGTAATAGTGTGGCACGAGGTGTGATTGCTGAACAGGCAAGGATGGTTGGCGCGACAGGCGTAGCCATCCTCATTTTACATGCCCTGATGATGGCATTTATCCCTGCGCAGATCCTGCTGCTGGCCGACCACGATCACCTCACGCTCGGCGTCCCCACGGCAGAAGAATGGCAGGCGCACCTGCACCACCATCTCCAGGAAGCTCAGGACTACCTTGCCGGGCGGGCCACAGCGATCCCGGCGCCACAGAAAGGCAGTGTCACGATTGCGTCGGAGGCGCGCAGCGTCGCAGGCATCGTTAAAGAGCTGGCGCCGGCGCTCGTGGCAATCCGTTTTCTGGGCGGCGCCGCAGTCGAGCCAGGCGACAGGGCCGTGTGTTGTGCAGGGCCATTTGCGCGCACCCCGGCGTCGATAGTTCCCCGGTTGCCCCCCAGGTAATAAGCCTTATCACCCATCGGTCAAACGCATCCTCTCGGAACGTAAAGCGGACGCCCGGCGATGCCGGTTTCTCACGGGTCACGCTGACTGTGAATCAGAACAGGTCACACAGTCCAATGACGAGTGTGGTCGGGTGTCGTTCAATACTTTATACGGGCTTATTGTGAATACTTCAAAAATAACCAGACTGGCCGCAGGCGTTGTCTGCGCGTCTCTTTTGTCCATCGCCGCAGTGCTTCCCGCGTTTGCCCATCAGCAAAAAGAGCTGGGCAACTACAATGTCGAGGTCGGGTTTACGGCGGAACCCGCCGTGCAGAACCAGATGAACGCGATCGAGTTCAACGCCGAGACCAAGGACGGCAAGAAGGTTGAGGGGCTGGAGGCGACGGTCAAGTTCGAAGTGACGGCGGGCGGCAAGACCCAGCCCATCGCCATCCACGCCGTCGAGGGCGCGCCTGGGCATTACCTCGGCGAGTTCATGCCGACGCTGGTGGGCGACTACACCTTCCACATGACCGGCAAGATCGAAGATTTGGCCGTGGATGAGAAGTTCGATTCCGGGCCGAACCGCTTTAGCCCGGTCGTGTCAGCGCGCGAGGTGCAGTTCCCCAACAAGCTACAGTCTCTGGATGAACTTGGCGCCCAGTTGGCAGCGGCAGATGCAAAAATCAGCCAGGCGCAGACCTTCGGCATTGCGGGCGTCGTGGCAGGCGTCCTTGGATTGATCGTCGGCGTGGCGGCGCTTGTCAAGCGCAAGTAAACGGCTTTCGCGCTAGCGAGGGCGTTGTCATGCGCCCTCGCTAGCGCGCCTCTATTTTGCGGAAATGCCTGGCCGGCCCCGCACCGTTTATAATCCCTGTCCAAAGGCGGAACATGTTTGGAATTCAACCTATTCATATTATTGTCGTTGTAATCGTGGCATTGCTCATATTCGGGCCGGAAAAGCTGCCCACCATGGGGCGTGACCTCGCGCGCATGATCAACCAGTTCCGCACCGGCGCGGATGAGATGACGCGCGGATTCCGCGACGAGGTTGCCAAACCGCTCGAACAGCAATTGGCTGAACCAAAGACCTGCGTCAATTGCAACGCGGTCAACCTCGGCGAATCGGGCTTCTGCAGCAAGTGCGGCACAAAACTCGGCTAACCCGACAACATCCCCACTTCCTTGCTCAACCGTTTAGCCCAATGTGTCCTGGCCGCCGTGTTGCTCGCGGCGTGTCAGTCTCCGGTTAATCCATCATTCGCACCGCGCCCAGCGCCGCCCACGGTCATTCCAACGGCGATTTCCGTCAGCGGCGGGCGCGATCCGCAGGCGCTCTCCGACACGTTCTTCGCCGCGCTGCAGAAAAGCGACTATAGCGCCGCCGAAGCCGACTTCGACGCCACGATGCAGAGCAAGCTTGGCCCGGAGGCGCTCAAACAGGTGTGGGAAGGGCTGGTTACTCAGGTCGGAACGTATCAAAAGCCACTCGGCACCCGAACGCAGGCGCAAGCGCCCTATTACGCCGTTATCACCACACTGCAGTTCGAGCGCGCCGCGCTGGATATGCGCGTCGTGGTGGACACCAACACCGGCCTGATCACCGGGCTATTCTTCACACCGAACCAGAACCCTGCTTCTGTTCAGGCCACTGCCGAGGCTGCCTACAGCCCGCCTGCCTATGCCGATCATAGCCGCTTCACCGAACGCGAGGTCGCCGTCGGCTCCGCGCCATGGGCGCTGTCCGGCACGCTCAGCCTGCCCACCGGCGACGGGCCATTCCCGGTGGTCGTGCTGGTGCATGGCTCGGGGCCAAGCGACCGCGATGAAACCATCGGGTTGAATAAACCGTTCCGCGACCTGGCGTGGGGTCTGGCAACGGCTGGCGTGGCCGTGCTGCGATACGAGAAACGCACTCGCGCTTACGCGGCGCAGATGGCGAACCTCATCACCGGTTTTACCGTGAAGGAAGAGACGACTGACGACGCGCACGCCGCGATCGCGCTGCTGCGCCAACTCCGCGACATCGATCCGAAGCGCATTTACGTCCTGGGACACAGCCTCGGCGGCATGCTGATCCCGCGCATCGGGCAGGCTGATCCCGATCTCGCCGGACTGATCATCATGGCGGGGCCGACGCGTCCGTTGCAGACGCTGGTGGTCGAACAAACCGCCTACCTGCTCTCGCTGCATGGCGCCCAAACCGATCAAGACAGGACTACGCTGGAACAAACTCGCACTGCGGCTGCCGCAATTGACGCACTCACACCTTCAGATGCTACTGCGGGCGCGGCCAACCTATTCGGTGCGCCGCCGTCTTACTGGCTCGACCTGCGCGCCTACAACCCGGTCGAAGTGGCCGCGACTTTGCGCCAGCGCATTCTGATCCTGCAGGGCGGCCGCGACTATCAGGTCACACTGGATGATTTGAAAGGCTGGCAGGACGCGCTGACGGCGCGAGCAAACGTTGAGGTGACACTGTTCCCCGATCTGAACCATTTGTTCGCGACCGGTCAAGGCAAGAGCACGCCCGACGAGTACAACCAGCCGGGTCACGTTGCTGCGCCGGTGATTGCGCGCATCAGCGCATGGATACAGGCGCCGCGTAGATTATCATAAGACCACATGCCAGAAACGAGCAGCAATAAGTCCACGTTTGGCGCATGGCTGAAACAGCGCCGCAAGGAATTGGACCTTACTCAGAACGAACTTGCAGGCCAGATTGGATGCGCCACAGACACCGTCAAGAAGATGGAGTCGGGTGTGTTGCGCCCTTCCAAACAACTGAGTGAGTTGATGGCCATATTCTTTGGCATCAAGCTGGAGGACCGCAACACCTTCATCCAGTTCGCGCGCGGGCTGGCGGTGGATGTCCTCTTTGAGACGGCCACACCCACTGGTACTGGCGCTGCCGCCTCGGTGCGCGCTGCGCCGCGCAATGCGGCCCAGCCCGGCCCAGAAGCGTTGTTTCGGTCGCCCGTCCCTTTTACGTCGTTCGTAGGGCGCTCGCGCGAATTGCACGCTGCCTCGACTCTATTGTTGCAGGGCGCCACGCGACTGTTGACGTTGTATGGCCCGCCCGGCGTCGGCAAAACACGGCTGAGCCAGGAAATTGCTGTGCGCCTGCAGAATGAGTTCGCGCACGGCGTGTGTTTTGTGCCCCTCGCGCCAATCACGGATGCGGCCATGGTGCTTCCGGCCATCGCGGCCGCGTTGCGCCAGAAAGAAACGCCAGGCGAGACGCTGTTGCAGACGGTGCAGTCGTTCCTGGTGGACAAGCGCCTGCTGCTCGTGCTTGACAACTTCGAGCAGGTTGTCGACGCCGCGCCGATCATTCATGATCTGCTCACTGCCGCGCCAGGTGTGAAGGCGCTGGTGAGCAGCCGCGAAATCCTCAAGTTGTATGGCGAACAGGGCTTTCCACTCCCGCCGCTTGAAGTGCCCGACGTGCGCCTCAAATCCATCCCGCCGCTGGAGGCGATTGCGCTGTATCCATCGGTGGAGCTATTCGCCCAACGCGCGCGCGCCAACAAACCGGACTTCATACTGACGCGCGCCAATGCGGCGGAGGTGGCGCAGATTTGCGCCTGGCTCGACGGGCTACCGCTGGCGATCGAAATGGCCGCTGCGCAGGTCAAGTGGCTGCCGCTGCCGCGCCTGCTGGCCGAGTTGAGCGAGCGGCTCACCGAGTTGACTGGCGGGATGCGCGACCTGAGCCCGCGCCAACAGACGTTGCGCGGCGCAATTGATTGGAGCTTCCAGTTGCTCAGCGCCGCCGACCGGGCGCTGTTCACCTATCTCGCGATTTTTGTCGGCGGCTTTTCGTCCGAGGCGGCGCTGGATATCATCAGCAATCCGCGCTATCCAATCTCATCCGCGCTGGAGCAACTGGCTGATAAAAGCTTATTACGCAGCGAAATGGATGCCGATGGCGCCGCGCGCTTCGCGATGTTCGAGATGATCCGCGAGTATGCGCTCGAAAAACTGGAAGCGTCGGGCGAGATGATCGAGATCGGGCGCAGGCATGCCTATCATTACCTGAGTCTGGTGCGCCACGCCGAACTGCACTTTGGCGCCTCCGACGAAGGGGTGTGGATGAACCGCCTCGACATCGACCTGAGCAACCTGCGCGCCGCGTTCAACTGGTTCACGTCAAATGATCCCGTCAAAGGACTGGAACTGGCCGTGCTGGTCTGGCCGTTCTACGCCACCGTCGGCTATCTCACCGAGATACGCGCGCGCGTCAAAGACCTGCTGCAATTGGCAGTCGACGCGCCTCCGCTTTTGCGTGGATGGGGCTTGCGCGCAGAGGCGGCGCTTGCCAACCACCAGGGCGATTGGCAAGCGTCCACGCTGCTGGCTGATCAGTGTCTTGACCTTTTTCGCGCACAGGGTGCCAAAGACGGTATCGCGGCAGCGCTGCACCTCAAAGGAAGCATCGCCTTTATGCGCAGCGAATACGCGACCGCAACGACCTACTTCACCGAGGCGCTGGCGCTATACCGTGAGACGGGCAATCTTCAATCGGCTGCGACGGTGCTGCGCAACCTCGGTTTGATCGCCAAGGATCAGGGGGATTACGCGCGCGCCATCGGTCTGTACGACGAGAGCATGGGGATGCATCGCGCACTTGGCAACAAGCGCGGCATTATGGCATCGCTGACGCATATGAGCATCGCCTACTACTGGATGGGCGAGTACGCGCGCGCAGGAGCGGTTGGCGAACAGGCGCTGGATCTCTATCGCGGCTCGGACAATCGGCTCGATGAGGCCTACGCGCTCGAGAATCTGGGGATGATTTATTACAAACAGGGTGATTTGGCGCGCGCCGAAAAACTACTGATCGAATGTCTGGACATGATGCGCGACCTGGGCAACCAGTCCGGCATCGCCCTTGTTTATACCGACTACGGCCTCGTGCTCTATGCGCGCGGCGACAGCGCCCAGGCTATTGAGATGCACCGCCAGGGGCTGCACTACAGCACTGTGGTGGATGACAAGCGCCGCATTGCCTTCTGCCTTGAAGGGCTGGCGATAGCCGTGGGAGCGGAACACCCTGCCTATGCCGCGCAACTCTTTGGCGCTGCGGAACACCTGCGCCAGGTCATCGGCTCGCCCCTGCCGCCCTCGGAGATTCACGATTACAACGCCGCCATGGAAAAGGCGCGCACGGCGCTCGGCGATGCTGCCTACGCCAGCGCCCACGCGGCGGGCGCGTCCATGATGCTCAGCGATGCAATTGCGTTTGCGTCTCACTCGTAGCACTGTCATTCCGACCGCGAAGCGGGAGGAATCCTGGCATCACGCCGACGCGCGCAAAACACTACACCGCCGGAAACGTAAATCAATGATCGCCTACATCGCCGCCTGCGGTCAACGTCCTCAGATGGCAACGGTCGTTCAGGCTGCGCATGCGCCAACGCGCATGCCCATGTTCGTAGCTCACCTTGGTGACGGATGTGTTGCCGAAGTGAAACGGCTGCCGCCGGATAGGCGGCAGGTCTAGAATCGCGCTGACCATCGCCCCAAGCGTCCCGCCGTGGCACACGACCACGATCATTTTCTCGCGATGCCGGTTCACCACCTCGTCAAGAAACGAACTGACGCGCGCGCGCATCTCCAGGCCGGTCTCGGCGCCCGGGCCAACGTGATCCAGGCCTTCGTCCCAGCGGTGCGGCGGCATCATCTGCTCGATTTCGGCTGCCGTCAAGCCCGTCCAGGCGCCCATGTGATATTCGCGCAGCCGGTCATCGAAGATGACGCGCAAGTGGTGTGGATCAGCAATGGCGCGCGCAGTATCGGCGGCGCGCTGCAACGGGCTGGAATAAACGGCAATAAGCGGTTTGCGCTGGAAACGGTCTCCGACCAGGCGCGTCTGTTTGCGCCCGTAATCGTCAAGCGGCAGATCCAGCCAACCCTGGATCTGTTGCGCTGCATTGCCCACGCTGCGAGCGTGTCGCACCAGGTAGAGCGTCGTCATAGATGTAAGCTGTCCAGCAATTTCAGCGCAGCCTCAGCCGGATGCAGGCTGCGCTGACCGACCGCGGCCAGCACGGCCTGATAGTCGATTTGCGTGATGCGCCGCATGGCCGTCTGCAACAGCAATTCGCGCAGGCGCGCCTTGATGTCGGACTCGATGCGCTGCTGGTAGCGCCGTTCGCCCTCGCCCGTAGCGACCAGGTAGTCCCTGTGAGTGTCAACGGCGGCCAGCAGTTCGACGATGCCCTCGCGGTTGAGCGCACTCACCTTGACGATGGGCGGTCGCCAGCCGGTCCCATCATCCGACGCAAGTTCGGTCGCGGCGCGAGCGCCGTGGTGGCCGTTCGCCGGCGCGATGTCGAGCGCCGATTGCAGTGCGCTGATTGTTTGCGCCACGCCTTCACGGTCGGCCTTGTTCACCGCAATCACGTCGGCGATCTCGAGGATGCCGGCCTTCACCGCCTGCACCTCATCGCCTGCGCCAGGCGCTTCGACTACGATAACCGTCTGCGCGATGCGCGCCACATCCACTTCCAACTGCCCCGCGCCTACCGTCTCGATCAGGACGATTTCGAATCCGTAGGCATCGAGCGCACTCACCACGTCGGCGGTGGCTGCCGCTATCCCGCCAAGCGCCCCACGGCTGGCCATGCTGCGGATGAAAATACCGCTATCGCCATACAGATCGCGCATGCGGATGCGGTCACCGAGGATGGCCCCGCCGCTGAACGGGCTGCTGGGGTCGACGGCGACGATGGCGACCTGCGGCTGGTCGAGGCCGCTACGCAGGCGCCAGGCGCGCGCCATCTCGCTGACGAGTGTGCTCTTGCCCGATCCGGGCGCGCCCGTTATGCCGATGACGCGCGCGCGACCGGTGTGGGGATAAAGCGCGTTCAGCGCCTCCTGCGCGCCACGCTCGCCGTTTTCGATGCGCGTGATCAGCCGCGCCAGGTCTCGCCGAGTAAGGTTCAGGCTCATTGCCGCGCGTCCGCTGTCTCAATCGCGCGCGGGGGTGCGCGCGCGGATAAACGCGATGATGTCGGCGATGGGGCTGCCGGGGCCGAAGACGCCAGCGATGCCAGCCTGCACCAACGCCGGCACGTCTTCGTCGGGGATGATGCCGCCGGCGAAAATCGGCACATCGCTCAATCCCCGCTCGCGCAATGCCTCGGCAATGCGGGGCAGCAACACATTGTGCGCGCCGCTCAGAATGCTGAGACCTACGGCGTCAACGTCCTCCTGCAAGGCCGCTTCGGCAATCATCTCGGGCGTCTGGCGCAGACCGGTATAGATCACCTCCATCCCGGCGTCACGCAACGCGCGCGCGATCACCTTCGCGCCACGATCGTGGCCGTCCAGCCCGGGTTTGGCAATAAGTATGCGCAATGGCCGGGCAGAAATCTCGCTGGCGCCTGGTTTCGGTTCTGGTAGTGTTGTCATGACGCGATGATTATATTGGAGATTAGTGATTACAAAAACGGTTCACTGCGGGGTTTCCCAGCGGGACGCGGATAGATCGATGGCGAGGGTTTAGCCTTGCGGATGACGACGAGCGCCCTTTGATCGGGCGCGCCGGGCAACGTCACCGGTTCGACACGGTCGAGTTCTCCGCCGATCAGTTTGATCGCGCGCGCTGCCTGCGCGGCCTCCACCTGCGCGTCGCTGCCCTTCATCGCGATACACACGCCGTTCATGCGGGCGAGTGGCAGCAGATATTCGACCAGCGTCGGCAGAGGCGCGAGCGCGCGCGCAATCACGACTTTGTAGTAGGCGCGGTGATGCTTGTCGTGCGCCAGTTCCTCGGCGCGGCCCTTGATGACCCGTATGCCGATCAACCCCAGTTCGGCGATGACGGTCTCGCAGAATGCGACCTTCTTACCGGTGCCGTCCACCAGCGTAACATCGAGGTCGGGACGCGCAATCTTAAGCGGGATGCCGGGCAACCCTGCGCCGGTGCCAACGTCGACGAGCGTCAGGCCAGGCGTGGATGGAATCGCGCGCAGAGCGGTCAACGAGTCGGCGAAATGGCGCGACAGGATCGACTCGTCATCGGTGATGGCGGTGAGGTTCATGCGCTCGTTCCACTCGACCAGCAGGTCGCGGAATTGGGCGAATTGAGCGGCTTGCGCCGTATCGAGCATCACGCCGATAGCGGCGGCAGCGGTTTGGATCTGTTCAGTGGTCAGGCTCATGGATTGAGCCATTATCGTGCATCGCGGGACAAAACGTGAAATGTGAAATCACGACGTAGGGGATGACCTGTGTGTCATCCCAATCCGGCAAACTGGTAACTGGCGACGCCGTCCTATTTGATGGATGGCTGAACGATTGGGAACCCCGGAGGGGTTTGCCTTGCACGATGTCGATTAGCGCGAGGTTTGCAAGTGATGAAGCCACACCACCGCCAAAGCCCGAGGTGCGGCACTCAGCCAACAGCTCCTCATGCATGGCGCGCGACTTCTCGTCTTCACACTGGTTGAAGGCGATGTTGGCTAGAAGGCGCCGTGCAGTAAGGGCCCCATGGGGATTACCGGCCTCGACCGCCGCAGATAAGGCTTGTTCTGCGAGTAATCGGGCATCTCTCAGCGTGATGGGTATACTGGAATCATCTTGCTGAACCCGGAGTGACATTCATGAGCGACCCTGTGACCGAACCGTCGAGTGGTTTTTTCAGCGCCGCCTATCGCCAGAAACCGCCATGGGATATTGGCGAAGCACAACCCGCGTTGACCGCACTATTTGATGAATACCCGCCCGCCGGGCCGGCGTTGGACGCCGGTTGCGGTACTGGTACCCTCGTCTTTGCCCTGGCGCAGCGCGGCCTGACAGTTCTCGGCGTCGATACCGCCTCAACCGCGATCAACCAGGCAGTCGATGCCGCAAAGTTGCTGCCTCCGGCAGTCGCAGAGCGCGTCGAGTTTCGCGCCGGCGACGCGCTGCATCCGTCGCAGTTGGACGCCGCACCATTCGCAACGATTGCCGACTGTGGCTTTCTGCACCTGTTCGGCCAGCCCGAGCGCGACCAGTATGCGCTGGATATGGCGAAGGCACTTGCGCCCGGCGGCAGGTACTACGTCCTGGGATTTGCGTTCGATGCGCCAATGGCAGCCATGCCGTTGCGCGTTGGCGAAGACGAGCTGCGTGCGCGATTCACACCGGAACGCGGCTGGAAGATACTGGCGGCACGCCCATCACAGTTTGCCTTAAGCGGTCCGCGTCGCACGGTCCCCGCAACCATCGCCTGCATAGAAAGGATCACACACCCATGAACTCACGCCAAAGGTACATCCAGACGCTATTATTCGGTCAGCCCGACCGCATCCCGCTCGACCCCGGCTACGGGCGCAAATCCACGCGAAGCGCCTGGCACGCCCAGGGGCTGCCGCCGGAGATCGACAGCGGCGACGCCATCGCGGAGTACGCCTATGGCTTGAACGGCGGGACGCTGCCGTGGCCACAACGCGGCGAAGACTTCTCGGTCAACACACGCATGATCCCCGAATTCACCGAGGAAGTGCTGTCGCGCGGTGAACGCACGCAGATCGTGCGCGACTGGAAGGGGAACGTGTGCGAGATATCGAACGAGTACACGACCGAGTACCTGCGCAACGCCATCGACTTCGTCACGCGCCGCTGGGTCAAATGCCCGGTCGAATCGCGCGCAGACTGGGATGACATGATGCGCCGTTACGACCCCGACGATCCGGCGCGCTACCCTGCGGACGCGACCGCGCGCGGCGTGCGTTTGCGCGAGCGCGCGTGGCCGATCACGATCAACATCAATGGCCCGTTCTGGCAACTGCGCGAGTGGCTCGGTTTCGAGAACCTGTGCTTCTTATTCCACGATGATCCCGCCTTCGCGCGCGACATGATCTCGTTCTGGGACGACTTCGTCGCCCGTGTGCTGCGCAACGCTCTCCGTCACCTGGTGGTGGACGAAGTGCATCTGTCGGAAGACATGGCCTTTAAGTCGTTTGCGATGATCTCGCCCGCCATGACGCGCGAGTATCTGCTGCCGGCGTATCGGCACTGGGGCGACATCATCCGCACCGCCGGCGTGCCCATCTACGGGATGGACTCGGACGGCTACATCGGTCAGTTGATCCCGATCTGGATCGACGCCGGGATCAACATGTGCGACCCGATCGAGGTCGCGGCCGGCAACGACATCAACATGTTCCGCCGGCAGTTCGGGCGGCACATCAGCTTTCGCGGCGGCGTGGACAAACGCCAGATGGCGCAGGGCGGGCAGGCGTTGGCGGACGAGATGGCGCGCGTCGCGCCCGTGATCGGCGATGGCGGTTACATCCCCAGTTGCGACCACGGCGTCCCGTCGGATGTGTCGTTTCCCAACTTCGTCAACTACACCGGCATGCTCGCGCGGCTGACGGGATGGTTATAACGTCTGCCACGCGCGCGCCTTCGGGTGTTGCACACCTGAAGGGTTTTCTGGATTTTGCACTAAAATTAACAATGTATTTGAGATAATCAGGTTGCGCCTCGACGCGCGCCTGTTTGTGATTGTCGGAGGACATGATGGCTCTTAATAAACGAACAATTAAGGATTTACTACCCCTCGCCGGGAAGCGCGTTTTGCTGCGCGTTGACTTCAACGTGCCAATCAAGAACGGCGTAATCGGTGATGACACCCGCATCCGCGCCGCGCTTCCAACCATTCAATTCATCATTGCCAACGGCGCATCTGCCGTGCTGATGTCGCACCTGGGCCGCCCCAAGGGCGTGGATCTGTCACAGAGCACGAAACCCGCCGCTGTGCGCCTGGCCGAACTGCTCGGTATGCCGGTGAAGTTCGCCGAGGACTGCGTCGGCCCGGTCGCGGAAGCGGCCGCGCAGGCGTTGCAGCCGGGCGAAGTGCTGTTGCTTGAGAACCTGCGCTTCCACAAGGAAGAGGAGAAGAATGACCCGAATTTCGCCAAGCAACTCGCGGCGCTGGGCGATGTGTATGTGGATGATGCGTTCGGCAGCGCCCACCGCGCGCACGCGTCCGTCGAAGCAGTGGCGCACTTCCTGCCCGCAGCGGCCGGTTTCCTGATGGAAAAGGAAATCAACTTTCTCGGCGGCATCCTGAGCGCGCCGGAGCATCCGCTCGTCGCGATTCTCGGCGGCGCCAAGATCAGCGATAAGCTGCCCGTGATCAATAACCTGCTCCCGCTGGCGGACGTGCTGATCATCGGCGGCGGCATGGCGAACACCTTCCTCAAGGCCGAGGGCTATGAGATGGGCGACTCGCTCGTCGAAGCTGACGCGATTGACAAGGCGCGCGAACTGCTGGCGTGCTGCAGCGGTAAGCTCATGCTCCCGCTCGATGTGGTCGTCGCAGATGCATTCAGCAACGACGCGAATAGCGAAGTCGTGTCGGTCGGCCAGGTCAAGCCCGGCTGGCGCATTCTGGATATCGGCCCGCACACTACTGCGCACTACGCTGATGCCCTGCGTAACGCAAAGATGATCCTGTGGAACGGCCCGATGGGCGTGTTCGAGATGCCTAAGTTTGCAGCGGGCACAACTGCCATCGCCAAGGCCGTGGCCGCCACATCGGCGATTACCGTAATCGGCGGCGGCGACTCGGTCGCGGCGGTCGAGAAGGCTGGCGTGGCGGACAAGATCACCCACATCAGCACCGGCGGCGGCGCGTCGCTCGAATTCCTCGAGGGCAAGACGCTCCCCGGCGTGGCAGTGTTGCCCGATAAGTGATTCGGAACTAACAGCCAGCACACCTGACAGGTCACTTAAGACTTGCCAGGTGTTTTTGTTTAACACCATGACGCAATACGATATTGATGTCCTAACACCCGAACGAGTGGACTGGATCGATCGCGAGTTCGCCGCTGGCTTTTACGCCAAGCGGGCGGGATACTTCAGCGCCTGTCTGGCCGCACAGTTGCGCGGTGAACTGGTGCTGTTGCTCGCGCGCGATGATGAAGCACTACTGGGTTACCTGAAGGTTGTGTGGGAACCGGATTATCCCCCGTTCCGCGCGCAGGGCATCCCTGAAGTGCAGGACCTCAACGTCGTGACATCCGCGCGCCGGCGCGGGGTCGCCTCGCGGCTGATGGATCGCGCAGAGCACCTCATCGCGACGCGCAACCCGGTTGCAGGGATCGGCGTCGGGCTGCACCCCGGGTATGGGGCAGCGCAACGCATGTACGTCCTGCGCGGCTATGTGCCCGATGCTCTACCGATCACCTATCACGACGAGCCAGTGACGGAGTATCAGGCGGTCATACTTGATGATGACCTGGTGTTGCACCTGACGAAGCAGCTACGATAAATGGCCGGCGAGCGGCGCACTCATAAATCCCCTGCGAAGGTTGGACTTGCGCATTACGAAGACCACCAAAATCCTTCGCAGGGCTGGTTACTCGTGACGCCAACTCTGCGAAGGGACACGCGATGGGTAACGGCTCGTGGAAGCAACCTTCGCAGGGGGGTTTTGGCTTACGCAGTCACGGTCTCACCGGGTTTGACGCGACGGATGGTGATGTACACGAGGATGGCGCTGACGGTGAACAGGATGATATTCAGGATGAACGGCAGGCTGCGATTGGCTTGCGAGAGCAACCCGGCGATCCATCCGAAGGGCGAGGTGATCACGATCACCGCCACATACATCATCGCCATGATGCGCGCGCGTTCTTTCGCATCCACGGTGACCACGGTCAACTTATCGAGCAGCGTAGTCGCCGCCGGCGTGCTAAAGGCCTCGATCACAGTGGACACGATGAGCAGCAGGTAGTCGCCGGACGAGACAATGATCAACAGCACCTGGCTGATGATCAGCCCGATGAGTCCCCACAGCATCGGCTTGCGCGTGTCCATATAGCGCAGGCGCGGCATCAAGACGAAGTAGAAGATGAGCATGACGACTGAACGGGCGAAGGTGAAGATCACCAGATGCTCCGCGGGGATGCCCAGCTTCTCAGTAACGAGGATCGACCAGAAAGTGCCCTTGATCATCCAGCAAATGTTGAGCAGCACCATGAGGCCAGCGGTCACCATTGTCGCGGGCGTGCGCACCAGCTTCTTCAGCACGCTGAACGATTCACCGAGGACGGAGAAGAGCGGCTGATTGCGCGTTTCGTGCATACGCACCACGCCCTGCTGCGTTTCCTTCACCAGGAAGTTCATCACCACGAACTTGGCGGTCATCATGACGAACGAGAGGACGTACAACCCGCGCATGGTGGGGACGAGTGAGAACTTGTCGATCAGCAGCCCGGTGACCGGAGAGACGAACGCCGTGATCAACCCAGCGATGTAGATCCACGACCACACATCGACCAGCAGGTTATGATCGGTATCCTCGACCAGCAGACACGTCCACGAGTTGGCCGTGACGCGCCACACGGCGTTGACGACGGCCGCCAGGAAGAAGTAGTTGATGTCCTGCGCGACGGCCCAGATCAAACACGGGACGCTCCACGAGATGATGTCGAAGATCAACGTCGTGCGCTTGCGCCCGAGCTTGTCGGTAATCGCGCCGCTGATCAGCATCCAGAATGTCTGGAAGATCATTCCGATGCTGGTGATCAGCCCGATTTCAGCGTCTTTGATGCCGAAGGCCAGCATGTAGATTGAGACATATGGAGCGTACAGGTTGAATGGAATCGCCCACAGGGCTTCGGTGTAGACGCACCCACGGGCGTTGCCGCGCAGGTTTCGGAGAGTTGTAATGAAGGGATGTGTTGTCATCTATGTTCGGACATGATTATAGTTGTCCCTGCGAATTCGGAAAAAGACAATGAAACGCAAAGAGGCGAAGACCACGAAGCATTCCTAATTATCTTCGCGGTCTTCGCCCCTTCGCGTTTAGATTCGTGGTCTGCTATACCACGATGTTGACCAGCCGCCCAGGCACATACCGCACCATCTTCGGCGTGCCCGCGCCGATGTAGCGCTGCGCGCCCTCGGTCGCCAGCGCCGCGGCGCGCACAATGGACTCGTCGGCGCCCGCAGCGACGACGATGCGATCGCGCACTTTGCCGTTAACCTGCACGACGATGGTGATCTCGTCCTCCTTCGCCGCCGCAACATCCACGACCGGGAAAGGTTGCTTGTGGATGCTGTAGGCGTGACCGGTGCGCTGCCACAGTTCTTCGGCCATGTGCGGCCCGACCGGCGCGACCAGATGGAGCAGGATATCGATGGCCTCGGCCCATTCGGGGCTGCCGTACAGCCCGGCGTCGCGCGCCTTGTACAGCGCATTGGTGAACTCCATTAGCGCCGACACCGCCGTGTTGAAGCTGAAGCTGGCCAGGTCGTGCTCGTAGCGCTGAATGGTCTGATGCGCAATGCGGCGCAGTTCGCGCGCGCTGAACTCGACCGGTTGACCCTTGTCTTCCTCAGGCGACAACACGATCCGCCAGACGCGTTCCAGCCAGCGGCGCACACCCGGCACGCCAGACGTGCTCCATGGCACCGTCTGTGAAAAGTCACTGATGAACATCTCGTAGCCGCGCAGCGCGTCCGCGCCGTGTTCGGCGATGACATCGTCAGGCGTAATCACATTGCCCTTCGACTTGCTCATCTTCTCGTAGTACTCGCGCCCCTTCTCATCCACCTTCTTCTGCGGCGACAGGATCATGCCCTGATTGCGCAATGACTTGAACGGCTCGATGAACGGCACGACGCTCAGGTCGTATAACACCTTCGTCCACATGCGCGAATACAACAGGTGCAGCACCGCGTGTTCCGCGCCTCCGACGTACATATCCACCGGCAGCCAGTAGGCGATCTCACTGGGACTGAAGGGTGCGTTGTCATTGTGCGGATCGGAGAAGCGCATGTAATACCACGACGAACACGCCCACGTCGCCATCGTGTCCGTCTCACGGCGACCGCGCGGCGTATCCACAAAACCGGCGATGTTAGCCAGCGGCGACTCACCCGTGGCGGTTGGCTCATAGTTAGCCACAGGGGGCAACTTCACCGGCAGTTCACTCTCGTCCACCGCGACCTCGCCGTCGGCGGTGTGAATAATCGGGATCGGCGTGCCCCAGTAGCGTTGGCGGCTGATCAGCCACGCGCGAATCTTGTAGTTCACGCGGCGCTTGCCCACGCCCTGCTCAGCCAGCCACGCAATCGTCTTGCGCACGCTCTCGCTGGCCGGCACGCCGGTGATCGGCCCGGAATTTACCATCACGCCTTCATTGGCTTCGTAGGCGGCGGTCATCTCTGAGGAGAGAGATTCGAGATTCGAGATTCGAGATTGGCTGTCTGATGAATCCCTAATCTCGATTCTCGAATCTCCTTCTGGCATAACGACGATCTTGATCGGCAGGTTAAATTTGCGCGCGAACTCGAAGTCGCGTTGATCATGCGCAGGCACCGCCATGATCGCGCCGGTGCCATAGCCCATCAACACGTAGTCGGCCACCCACACCGGAATCGGCTCGCCATTGACCGGGTTCGTGGCATACGCGCCCGTGAACACGCCCGTCTTCTCCTTGTGTTCGGCAGTGCGCTGCTCTTCGGTCTCGCCCTTGGCATAGGCCTGATACTTCTCCACCGCCTCACGCTGCTCTGGCGTGGTGATCGCACCCACCAGCGGATGTTCTGGCGACAGCACCATAAACGTCGCACCCCACAAGGTGTCGGGGCGGGTGGTGTAAACAGAGATGAGAGCTGGGGGATGGGAGATGGGAGATTTGCCATGTGAAGCGTCTAATCTCAAATCTCTAATCTCAAATCTCACCTCCGCGCCTTCGCTCTTACCGATCCAGTTGCGCTGCATCTTGACGATCTTCTCCGGCCAGTCGACCGTGTCCAGATCGTTGATCAGCCGGTCGGCGTAGGCCGTGATGCGGAAGAACCACTGGCGGATCACCTTCTTCTCGACCAGCGCACCGCTGCGCCAGGCGCGCCCGTTTTCGACCTCTTCGTCAGCGACCACCACCTTGTCGACCGGGTCCCAGTTGACCTGCGTTTCAGTTCGGAAGGCCAGGCGGTAGTTCATCAAATAGGCGTTCTGCTCACGCCGGCTCATGGCGTTCCACTCGGCGGCGGTGACGGACGGCGCGCCTTTGGTAATCACACCCACCTGCTCGGGGTGCGCATCGATGTAGTCAAAGATAACGGCGCTGCCGACTTGCGACAGCTCGCGCTCCAGGTCGCTGATCGGCGCGGCCTTGTTCAGGCGCGGGTCATACCACGACTTGAAAATCTGCACGAAGATCCACTGCGTCCAGTGGTAATAATCGTCGTGCGCGCTGTTCAGCAGGCGCGACCAGTCGTAGCTCAACCCCATCAGTTTGTACTGGCGAACATAGTTGGCCGAGTAGCGCTCGTTCAGATCGTGCGGGTTGGCCTTGAGCTTGATCGCAGCGTTTTCGGTTGGCAGGCCGAAGGCGTCAAACCCCATTGGATGGAGCACGTTATAGCCTTTCATGCGGTAATAACGCGCCACAACATCCGTCGGCACGTAATTGCGCGCATGCCCCACCGACATCCCCTCTCCGGACGGGTACGGGTAGAAGTCCAGGATGTAATACTTGGGCTTATCCCCGGCCGGCTCAGACTCATACAGGCGATCCGCCTCCCAGCGCGCCTGCCACTTCGGCTCGATTTCCTGCGGTATGTATCTGTCTGCCATTTGACCTTCTCCTGGAAAATGAAAAAGACCCACTCATCCTTATCAGGGACGAGTGGGCCCGTGGTACCACCCTGGTTTGTGGCAGCATATGCCGCCACCTCAAGTGCGCGTTAACGGGCGCAACCCCGGCAACAGCTACATGCGCACATGTTCACTGCTGCGGCTCACGGACGAGTTCGACTTGGGACACTATTGTCATGCGCTCCTTGTGGCGCTGCGCCGGGCTCACACCTTGCTCTCCCGACTCGCTGCAAGGAAGGTCTACTACTTCCGCTCAATGCCGTTACATATAAAAGTGGACCTGAGGGGATTCGAACCCCTGACCTTCTCAATGCCATTGAGACGCGCTCCCAACTGCGCTACAGGCCCACTAAACCAGCTTCAACATTCTAGCCGCAACTCGCGTGGTTGTCAAATGGTAACGCGAACTCATGGCGCCCGGTTATAATCTCCCCTCACATGAGCGAACACACGCTGTGCCCTAACTGCGGCAGCTATAAGGTCACAACAAAATCGAAGATCAAGGGTTATGCCTACGTGACGCGCCCGATGGGGTCGCGCGCATGGATGTTCAACGTGGCGGGATTCGCCGGGCTGCATCTGCTGTTAATGGTGCAATTGATGTACATTTTCCGCCTGAACCTGGGGTTGGCGGCCATTGTGGTAGCGGTTTTCGCCGGGCTGATCCTGTGGTCAAAAGGCCCCCGCACCCGGCTGTTCAAGCGCCAATATCTCGACCGTATCCCGACAGATGGCGTCTATCGCCATACGTGCGCCCTGTGCAACTATCAGTGGGTGTGGCACACCGGAACGCCAAAGCCCACGGTCCATGTGCGTCCTGAACTGGTGATGCAAGGGGCCGAACGGCTGTGGGGCAAGCGCCGCCGCAAAGAGTCAACATAAAAAACCTCCGGATCCGCTAGGTGGATCCGGAGGGCTTGTCTGTCGTCCGTCGCACTCCCCGTGGTTTTATCGCGAGTAGACCCGCACATAATCAACGTACATACTCTGCGGGAAAGCCGTCGTGCTGTCCGGGCTGCCGGGCCAGCTTCCACCTACCGCCACATTAAAGATGATGTAGAACGGCTTGTTGAAGACCCACGTCGATCCTGCCGGCATGTTGGCCTTGTTGATCGTCTGGAAAAGGGTGTTGTCCACGTAGAACCGCACAGCATCTGTTTCCCACTCAACGGCGTAAATATGATAATCGTTGGAGAAGGAGACGTTTCCGGGCAATGTGTATGCCATTCCGACCTTAGCGTCGCTGCTTGTGCCGGGCATGTGGATCGTGCTGACGATCGACGCATCCTTGTTCACGTGCTCCATAACGTCGATCTCGCCGCTCTGCGGCCAGCCCGCCGTATCAATGTCAGCACCGAGCAGCCAGAACGCCGGCCATATGCCTTTTCCATATGGGATCTTCATGCGCGCTTCATAGCGGCCATAAGTCATGGTGAACTTGCCTTGCGTCTTGATGCGCGCCGAAGTGTACTGGTTGCCACTGTAGTTTTCCTTCTTAGCGGTGATAACCATATTGCCGTTCTGCTTTGAGACGTTGGTTGTGCGGTTGGTGTAGTTCTGCAACTCGGTTCCGTTGCCCCATTTCCCGCCGGTGTCATACGTCCACTTGGCCGGGTCCATCGCGGAACCATTCGCGCCATTGAAATCATCCGACCAAACCAGGTTCCAAGTTCCGGCGGCCGGCGCAGCAGCCTGGGCGGCCTGGGTTCCAAACGCTGTCTGGGCAAACAACGAAATCAGCAATGAAGCAGCGGTGATTGTGAGTGTGATTTTTGATCGGTTAAGCATCCTATTATCCCTTTCGCCCTGCAGCAGGCTTTTTTTGTGTCGGCGCTGCGGTGCGATCTAGGATGATTATGCGGATGTTATTCGCGATAGATATAAGCTAAATTGCTGAAATCACCTATTAATGACTATCATTAATAATAGTTTTACGTGTAGTTAAGGATATACGCGAAACCGCTTACAGGCACTTCGGGGGATTTCCAGAACTGCCTGGGGTGTTGGGACAAAACTCCCCTCCCGGGATATGGTTGAATTCCCGGTTTGCACCGCACTTCTCTAGTTGTTTGCCGTGTCGCTTGACCACCCTGCACGGGTGTGGCGGCATTACTTCAATGATTGCGCCGGAAAAAACCTCGTGAATACGCGGTTGCGCCTAAAGTCGTTCCACTTCCTGTTCAGCGCGCTCGCGGCTGTAGCCATATTTCTCCTGCAGCAGGCCAACGAACTTGTCGTACTGACCATTCACCTTGTCCAGGTCGTCATCGGTGCGATTGCCCCACGCAACTTTGATCTGTCCACGCATTTGCTTCCACTTACCTGAAAAGATGTCCGAATTCATATCAGTCTCCTCCTGGTCACACTGGTGTTTAGCCATGGCCAGAGCTAATAAACAGGCCGGCATCCAAACGATTCGCAACATCCAGGCCTCTTTGGATAGGCCTGTATGTGATCGGCGGAAAGCCGTCCGCGTGATTCGCCCTGTGATATGGACATTGCCCTGGCCCGCACGGTATCTCGACGTAACCAGACCTGGGCACAACTCCAAGCACAGGAATACACACCCATGCTACGATGGGCGCTCTCACCTGGCATCGCCTTCTCAGAGAGTATTTATCCCGGCCGGTTGGGGGGTAACTGGATTCTCCAACCACAGGATGGTATAAATAAAAGTCACCTACTTAGTTTTGAAAGATGAATAATGTTTTTTCAAAACTCAGTTGCAGCATTCGGAGGGGTGGTATCATTTATATCCTGTGCTGCAGCCGACCCTTCGAAGGATTTCGCGCAAGATGACGTATAGTGAAAGCAACTCTCGCAGGGAGTTAGCGCCAATCTCGAACCTCCAATCTCTCTCCGAAACATGAGTGAAATCGCGTATATCGACCCGCCCGCTGGCTGCATCGGCGACTTGACGCTGGACGAGGTGTGGCTGGATCAGTTGCGCCAGGCCGTGTATGAGCGCATCGCGCGCATGGACGAGATTCCCGCGTTGCTGGCGCAACTCAACGCCACTGACTGGGTGCGCTGGCTGAACGACTCCGGCGCGCGCGTGACAGTATGCGCGGCATGCAACCACTATGTGCGCATGGGCGATGCGGTGAATTCCGAGTTGCCGTGGCTCGATGAGCGTCTGTTCTGCCACGAGTGCGCCGAACGCCTGCGCGCAGAACACACCTTCGTGTGCGATGTGTGCGGCCATGAGTTTTTTGCCCAGCGCCAACCGGCGCCCTTCAACATCTGCCCCGAATGCGACGGGCCAAGCGTCACGGTCGCCCTGTCATCTTTGTGGGCGCAGTTGCAACGCGCGCGCAAGCTCAACCTCCCTGCCACGCTCACCCCGCGCGAATGGCTCGATACGCTCGATTACTTTGGCTGGCGCTGCGCCTACTGCCTGCGCGCCGACTTCGCATGCCTGGATCACTATGTGCCGGTGGTTCAGGGCGGCGGCACCACGCAGGGCAATTGTGTGCCAGCCTGCACGTCGTGCAATAGCGCCAAGGGTGGGCGCGCCCCGCAGGGCTATTTAATCAAAGCCAGCGCCTTCACGCGCGTGAAGGAGTACCTGGCGGGGGTTGAGAAATGAAAGTCACAACAAAGACACACACAGCGGCACTGACAAGAGGCTACACCATCGCGCTAGTTGCCGCCGCCATCTTGTCCACGACCGCGATCTTCATCCACTACCTCACCGAAACCTATCATGTGCCGGCGCTGGTGCTGGCATTCTGGCGCGATGCATTTGTGGTCGTCACGCTGCTGCCTGTCCTCGCGCGGTTTCAGCCAAAGCTGTTGAAGGTCGAGCGCCGCCATGTGCCCTATCTGGCGCTGTACGGGCTGGTGCTCGCCCTGTTTAACTCGCTCTGGACGTTGTCAGTCGCGCTGAACGGCGCCGCCGTCTCGACCGTGCTCGTCTACAGCTCTGCCGCGTTTACCGCCCTGCTCGGTTGGTGGCTGCTCAAAGAGCCGCTCGGCTGGGTCAAGCTGGTGGGGGTGGTGTTCAGCCTGGCAGGCTGCGTGTTTGTGTCGGGCGCGTACGATCCCTCGGTCTGGGGCGCCAACCTGCTTGGGATACTGTGCGGTATCCTGGCGGGACTGGCGTATGCGGGCTACAGCCTGATGGGGCGCTCAGCCTCACAACGCGGGCTGAGCCCCTGGACCACGTTGCTGGCCACGTTTGGATTCGCGGCGCTCTTCCTGCTCGCGTTCAACCTGGCGCCAGGCGGCATCCTGCCCGGTTCTGCGACGCGCCCAGCCGATCTGCTGTGGTTGGGAGACGCCTGGGCCGGCTGGGGGGTGTTGTTTATCCTTGCCGCTTTGCCCACTGTGCTGGGATATGGACTATACAATGTCAGCCTCACGCACCTGCCATCCAGCGTCGCCAACCTGGTCGCAACAACGGAGCCTGCGTTCACTGCCGTCACCGCCTATGTGCTGCTCAACGAGCGCTTCAGTTTGATCCAGATCGGCGGCGGCTGCCTGATCCTCGGTGGCGTCCTGTTCCTGCGGTTGTTTGAGGGTCGCTCGATAACCTCGATAACCTCACTAACAACTTCACTGCGGCGACGCAACAAGACGTAAAAGCTCTTTTCGCACTATGCGAGTAAATAACAAGACGCTGATGTGCGTAACTGTCATTAATACACGGTGTTTCTTATCCATATTACACAATAATTGTTAGCTGACAAATCGACTAATGCCTGGTTGCGCGTCAGGAAGAAACCCGAGTATCAACTCTTACCAGAACAGGAGACAATCTGTGGATTTAAACAACCAATATGCGGCGCCTCATCGCGTTGTCATCACGGGCATGGGGCTGATCAGCCCACTCGGTAGTTCCGTTGAATCGACGTGGGAAGCGCTGATCAACGGGAGGACCGGCTGCGACCGCATCACCCTGTTCGACACGAGCAACATCGAGATCAAGATCGGATGCGAGGTCAAAGGATTCGATCCCTTAGCGCACTTCAGCGCCCGCGATGCCCGTCGCATGGATCGCTGCGCCCAATTCGCCGTCGTCGCTGGCAAGGCCGCGCTTGAAAACGCAAACTACGTCATCACAGAAGAAAACACCTACGACACTGGCATCATCCTGGGAAGCGGCATCGGGGGCGTCGGCACATTGACCACCGAGCACGCCGTGATGCTGAACAAAGGGCCAAACCGCGTCAGCCCGTTTGCCGTGCCGATGATGCTGCCCGATACGGCCACCGGCCAGATGTCGATCCACCTCAAGATCAAGGGGCCCAACTTTTGCGTGGTCTCGGCCTGCGCCAGCGGCACAAACGCCATCGGCGAGGCCTTCGAATTGATCCGCGCTGGTCGCGCCAGCACGATGCTGGCAGGCGGGACTGAGTCGCCGATCAACGCATTCGCCATTTCCGCGTTCCACAACATGGGCGCGCTCTCCACAAACAACAACGACCCCGCGCATGCCTGTCGCCCGTTTGACGCCAAGCGCAACGGGTTCGTCACCGGCGAAGGCGCCGGTGTGCTGGTGTTGGAATCGCTCGAACACGCACAAGCGCGCGGCGCGCGCATCTATGCCGAGGTGACTGGCTATGGGGTCACCAATGACGCCTATCACATCACCGCGCCCGATACAGTCGGGCCGGCCGTCGCCATGCGCATCGCGCTCAAACAGGCCGGCAGCCGCGCCGCGCGCATCGATTACGTCAACGCACACGGCACGAGCACCAGCCTGAACGACTCCAACGAAACCAAGGCAATCAAGACTGTCTTTGGCGAAGGGGCCTACGACCTGACGATCAGCTCGACCAAGTCAATGTCTGGCCACCTGCTGGGCGCCGCCGGCGCCTTCGAAGCTATCGCGTGTGTGAAGGCGATCAACGAAAGCATCATCCCCCCCACCATCAACTATCAAAACCCCGACCCCGAGTGCGACCTGAACTACACGCCCAACGTGGCCGTCAAAAAGCCGGTTCACGTGGCGATGTCCAATTCGTTCGGTTTCGGCGGGCACAACGCTTGCATAGTCATTTCGGAGTTCTAATCTCGAATCTCAAGTCCTAATAATGAGATACGCCCATATCGTCGGTTGGGGTAAATACGCGCCAGAGCGGGTCATGACAAATGACGAGCTGGCGACGTTGGTCGACACTACGGACACGTGGATTCGTGAGCGCACCGGCATCGGCCAGCGCCACCTGGCCGGGCCGAAGGACACGTGTGCTTCCATCGCCACCGCTGCCGCGATTGAGGCGCTCGACGTGGCGAACATCACCGCGGCGCAGATCGGCTTGATCATCGTCGGCACCTCCACGCCCGACTTCGCCTTCCCATCCACCGCCTGCCTCGTCCAGGATGCGTTGGGCGCAGATACGGCGGGCGCGTTCGACTTGAGCGCTGCGTGCTCGGGGTTTGTCTATGGGCTGAGCATGGCCGCTGATGCGATCAAGGCCGGCAGCATAGACTATGCGCTGGTCATCGGCAGCGACATAATGTCGCGCCTCCTGGACTGGAAGGATCGCAACACCTGCGTCTTGTTCGGCGACGGCGCCGGCGCCGTAGTGTTACAGGCCAGCGATCAGCCCGGCGGGTTGCTCACCTCACTGTTGCGCGCCGATGGTTCGGGTGGCGACATGTTGTACGTCAGAAACAACTATCGAGACAAGGCGGTGGTCTCAACGCCGCATCTCAGCACTGCGCTAACACCCCCGGCCGCGACGGGCGACGGCAAGGTGTCTGATGCGGGTTACATCTTTATGAACGGGCGCGAGGTATTCCGCTTTGGTTCGCGCATCCTGGCGGGCGCGACACGCGAAATCGCGGCGCGGGCGGGCTGGGAACTCGGCGACATCGACCTGATCATCCCACACCAGGCGAACAACCGTATCATCGAGTCCGCGGCCAAGTCGTTGGCGCTGCCGCTGGAAAAGATGTTCATCAACATCGAGCATTACGCCAACACCAGTGCCGCCACCATCCCGATCGCCATCTGCGACGCCGTGAACAACGGGCGGTTGCGCCCAAACGACAAGGTGATCCTGGTTGGATTCGGCGCCGGGCTGACATGGGCCGCCGCCGCGCTGCAATGGGGCACACCGCGCGTGCTCAGTCGCACAAACCGCACGCTCAACCGTGTCCGCCTGGGGCTGGCCAATGTGCGCTCACGCGCGCGACGCGTGTTCCGCAGGCTGGAAGACAGCCTGTCCAGCAACGTAGACCATCCGGTCAAGTCGCCGGTTTCACCTGCGAGCGGACCGGATCGGAGTGGAACTGCTGTAGTCGAAACCGAACGCGAGGGCAAGGTCTAATCTTTTACCAATTACACGCGGTTATAATGCGAGTCTATGCCGACATACCAGTACGCCTGTCCAGATTGTGGAAATAAGTTTGAACTCAAGCAGAAGTTCACCGACGATCCGGTGAAAGTATGCTCACGCTGCGGAAAGCACCACGTTTATCGCGTGGTCGGCCAGGTGGCTGTTACATTTAAGGGATCGGGCTGGTACATCACCGACAGCAAATCGTCCGGCGATAAGCATACGCTGGAGCACAAGAAGAAGGATGCCGCATCCTCCGAAGCGCCAGCCGGGGATGCCGCCAAGACCGAGACTAAGGCCGATGGCAAGGGCGAAAGCAAGACCGAATCGAAGTCGGAATCGAAGTCCGAGACCAAGTCTGAAGCAAAGACCGAGAGCAAACCCGCAACTGAGAAATCCAAGTCGAACTGAAGGAAAGTGAATAAGTCAGGCCGGCTTTGGGATGCGCACCCGCATGGCCACAAAGAAGTTAATCGCGGCGATCACAACTCCGAGCAGGAACACGTACTGGTAACCAAAGACATTCCAGATCAGCCCGCCCAGGAGCGCCACGCTGATCGAGAAAATATGATCAATGGTGATGCCAGCGGTCAGCGCAGCCTGCACATCCTCGGGTCGCTTCGCGATCTTCTTGATATACATTGAGCGCGCCATGCCGACCGACATCAGCATCTGGTCCACCAGGTACAACCCGCAGGTGAGGACAAACGCGATACTATCAGGAAAGATCGAGCGGGCAAAGCCGTAGCCGAAGCACACCAGAACGAGCAGCACCGCCTCCGAGGCCAGCACAAAACGCTCGCCCATGTGATCGGTCACCCAACCCAGGAGCGGCTGGAACAGGATGCCGATGATGCCGCCGATGGTCATCAGCGTCGCAAGCGTCTGAGTGGGTTGCTGGAACACGCTCACGATCACCCACGGGGCAAAGGTGATGAACAACTGTTTACGCGAGCCGTACAGGATGTTCAGCGCGTAGAACAGGCGATATTCCTTGTGAAGCGTGAGGAACGCTTTGGACGGGGTTGTGGGTTTTGGCGTCATGCTGAACATCAGGATCGCGGCGACGGCAAATGCGAGCGCCGACAACCCGAAAGTGGTCTGGAAGGTAAAGCCGAGAAAACGGAACCCCAGGAACACAATGAAGCTGCCGACAATCGCCGCCATATTGCGCACGGCGTTGAGCTGTCCCAGGCGCTGGCCGGTCTTGCCCGGTTCCGCCAGTTCCATTCCAATCGCCGACGCCGCCGGCATGAATAGATGCTGCCCCATGCTGTAGATGAACAGACACACCACTACCGCGCCATAGGTTGGCGCAGCAAAACCGATCAACAGCGTGCCAGCCAGACCGAGCACCATCGCCAGCACGCCCAGTCTCCTGGTGCACAGGAACCAAAGCGCCGCCGAGACAAACACGCATAACAATCCCGGCAATTCGCGCGGCAATTCGAGGAACGAGCGCTCGAAACCGCTGAGGGTGAACCTATCGTTGAGATAGTTGTTGAGCGTCGAGTCAACCAGGCTGTAGGCAACGCCCATCATGAGCGATGCAATCACGAAGATCTTTAGTTCGCGCGAAAGCGCGCTGAGACGTGCAGTCAGTGAGAGTGTCATGTGCATTATTCCGTTTTGAGTTCAGGATATAGTACTCCAAAATGGGAAATGTTTGTATTGTCCCTGTCTCCCAGTCCCCGGTCTCAAAGAGGATCAGACGCGTGCGTGCTCCGGATTCCACATCATGACACAGTTGCCGCCGGCGTGTTTTGCCGCGTACAGCGCCTGATCCGCATGCACTAGCAGCGTTTCAAGCGGGTCGCTGGTATCCGCGCAATAGCTGATCCCCACGCTGACCGCAATACACAACTTATCGACTGACGTCATGATGCAGTCGTTCACAATACTCTGCCGCAGACGTTCGGCGACAGTGCGCGCATCCGCAATCGTCACGCTCGGCAGCAATGCGACGAATTCTTCGCCCCCGTATCGCGCCAGGATGTCGCCGCCGCGCAGGGCGCGCCGGCAGCGTTGCGCCACCTCCTGCAAGACTTCATCGCCGGTGACATGCCCATAGGTATCGTTGACGCGCTTGAAACGATCGATGTCGATCATCAGGATGCTCAGGCCATATTGGCCATCGCGCGCCGCATTAAATGCGCGCTCCGCGAGTTCAAAGAATCGCCGCCGGTTGTTCAGCCCGGTGAGATCATCGGTGCGCGCCAGATGTTGTGCGCGCTCGAACAAACCCGCGTTCTCAATCGCCACGGCGACCTGATCGGCAAATGCGCCAGCCAGGCGCGCATGTTCGGGGATGAAGTGCCCGGGTTTCAGGCTATCCAGCGCCAGCATGCCGATCACTTCGTCGTGGATCATCAACGGAACGCCCAGCCACGAACGAATAGCGCCTGCCACTGGAAGGCAACCGAAATCGACCTCCCTTAGAATCACGGGATGGCGCTCCTGGATCACGGCTGTGTTCGGGTTATCGCCGGGAATGGAGAAACGAACCCCAATCACCTGCGCCGGGTCGGACCAGCCGTGGACGTCAACTATTTCGCTGTATCCATCCTTGAGCAGCTGCACCGAGGCGGAATCATACGACACAACGCGCGCAAGCTGTTGCAGAATGCGCTCGAATGTCTCATGCAGGCGCAGCGTGGAGGTCACTGCGGCGCCGGCCTCGCGCAACGTCTCGGCTTCCTGCGCCCGGCGCTGCGCATCATCGATCAGGCGCACGCGTTGGATGGCCAACCCGGCCTGGCGTCCCACCGTATCCACCAGCGCGAGATCGCGCTCGTCAAACTGGCGCGCAGGGGTGGTTGAGAATATCGACATGACGCCCAGCTTCAGTCCACCGGCGCTGATTGGGGTCACCAGACAGCTGCGCACGCCCGCCTGCACAAACTCGTCACGCTTTTCTGGCGAAGCGGCATAATCGCGCACCAGCATTGGTTCGCCGGTCTCGATGACGCGCCAGGAAATGCCTGCTCCTTTTGGCACAATTGTCAACGCCAGGTCGACGGGCGGCTTGTAGGACTCAGACGAAATAATCAGTTCGCCTTCCTCATTTAGAAGAGAGATGATGGCGCCATCAGCTTCGAGCAATTCGCTGGTAATGCGCGTCACCGTGCGCAAGGCTTCGGACAGGTTCAGGCTGTTGCTGAAAAGTCGCGTTATTTCGTTGTAGCGGCGTTCGCGCGCCAGGGCGTCGGCGGTTTCGGCGTGCATGCGCGCCGCCCGTTCTTCGGCCTGCACACGCTCAGTGACATCCCGAATGATGCCGATCACGCCGATGATCTCGCCATCGCCGTTGCGGTGCGGCGCATAGGTAGACGACATCCAGACATTCAGCTTGTCCGTGGTATGTTGGGAATAGCTTGCATCCGGTGTTGTAAATGTCTCACCAGCGAGCGCCTTATGAAGCAGTTCGTATATTTCCGACTTCATATTGCTGTGAAAGGCCCCCAACGCGATGGTTCCCAGCGCCTGCTCTGCCTTGACACCTGTCAAACTCTCCATGAAATGATTCCACACCACGCATTTCATGTCGCGGTCAAACACAATGATGCCCTGCCCGGCGTTTGAGATGATCTCCTGATTAAACTGGGCGGAGCTGCGCAACTCAGCCTCCACCTTCTTGCGCCGGGTGATATCGCGCGCGTTGACGATCAATCCTGGTTCATCCCGCTCTTGCAGGAACTCGCCGCGGGCGATCTCCGTGACGAGCCAGCTACCGTCTTTGCGCTGAAAACGCAACTCGCTCACGCCCTCCGGATACTTGCCAGCCATCGCATCAGACATGTCGGAAATGAGCAATCCCTGGTCGCCGGTATGCACGAAGTCGATAGCCTGCCGGCCCATCACTTCATCGGGCCTATACCCCAGGATGCGCTGGACTGATGGGCTGACATACAGGATTTTGCCTAACGGGTTGATCACAACACAAATGTCGGAGGAGTTTTCAATCAACGCGCGGAAACGTTTTTCGCTGGCTTCCAATTGCAGCACTGCTTTTGTGCGCGCGCGCGCCAGCCGATAGGCTGCCTCGGCGACAAACCCGCCGGCGCCTATACTCGTGACGATGATAGCGATGGCTTCTTTTGGCGGTTCTGGCGCCGCGATCAGCGCGGCGGCGACAGTCACGACCATGGCGATAGTCAGCATCGACAGGTACACCCATCGCGGGAAAACCAGGCTGGCAACAATGATCGGGACGAGCAGGATACTGAGCATCCCCGTGGGCAGGTGAAACAACAATAAAGCCGCGCTGAAGAGCACCGCGGATGCAATGTACCCTGTTAACACAACCGCAGGATTTCGACGTAAACGTGATGTCATAATGGCGCTATAAACCGGCAACCTTTATTGTATCAACATTCGATCGTTGCTAACTCAGCTGCTCCCAATCCGATTTTGGTATCGACAGAAATGCATCCACAATACCTGGATCAAATTGCAACCCCGACTGTTCTTTAAGGTAGGCGCGCACCTCGTCATCCGGCCACGGACGGTGGTACGGTCGATTCGAACGCAAAGCATCCCACACATCCACAACGGCAAAGATGCGCGCCCAGAGAGGGATGTCCGCGCCTTTCAGTCCCAGCGGATAACCGGCGCCGTTCCATTTTTCATGATGTGCGTAGGGTATTTCGAGGGCGCGGCTCAGGAATGAGATCGGGCTCAACATGCGATAAGCATGAACCGGGTGCATTTGCATCAGCGCCCACTCATCGGGCGTGAGCTTGCCGGGTTTGAGCAAAATGGTGTCGGATACCGCCATCTTGCCAATATCGTGCAGCAATGCCCCGCGACGCAGGTGCACCAGATCTTCCTCGGCTACGCCAACGAGTCTCCCCAACTGCACCGTCATCGTTGCAACGCGGCGCGTGTGCCCCTGTGTTTCCTGATCGCGCAACTCCAGCGCGCGCGCCCAACCTTCGAGCGTTGACTCATACGCCTGGCTGAGCTCCTCGTTGCTATGCTGTAGATTGGTGAACAACTCGCTGTTTTCTATGGCAATGGCGGACTGCGCGCCAAGCGCATTGAGGAATGAGACCCATTCCGCGCCCGCATCGAGTGGCGCGCGCTGAAAAACTTCCAAAACGCCTTTCACCTGGTTTTTGGTGATGAGCGGCACACCCACATAGCCGACGAACGATTCACCGGTCAGAGCAGAGACGCGCAGACTTGCGTCGCTGCCGGTCAGATGAGGCAACAATACCATCTGGCGAGTGCGCGCGACATCGACGGCAAAATCGGAATCCTCGTTGACCACCATCCGACGGATGGGCGGGACGCGGAAGCCGGCGCCCTCAGCATAAGTAAGCGTATTAGTGTTCTCATCGAGAAGGAGAAAGTCGGCGGCATCCACGGCGAGCTGCGTCTTCACCTTGTCGAGGATGACGCGCAAGGTCATGAAGAGATCAACGCTGCCGGTAATCGAGGCGTCAATCTGTCGCAATGCTTCAACATGACGCAGGCGACGCTGTGCATCATCGTACAGGCGTGCGTTCACGATGGCCTGCGCGGCCTGCGCAGCGATACCCCTCAACAAGGCAATCTCGTCCTCGCTGAACTGGCGCGGCTGGTCAAATGCGCGCGCCATCAGACAACCGACCACCCCGCCCCCGCGCAACATGCTGGTCATCACACAGGCGCCTTGCGCGAATTCATCGCGCAACGGGGGATCGATCAACTCGGGGAACACGCTCGTTTTTCCATCCAGGATGATCGTGCCATTGATGCCGGCAGAGCGGGCGTATGCGGCGTACGGCATCGATATCTGCTGCGCCAGGAAGGTTTTTGGCAAGCCGTGACCGGCGACAAAGTCGAGCGTATCCGTCTTCTCCACATATAGCGCGACACCGGCAGCCGGCGCGGATAACGCGCGAGCCGTCTCTTCACACACGGCGGTGAGCACCGTGGCAAGATCAAGTTGTTCGTTGAGCCGGTTGGCAATGCGGACCAGGGCTTCAGCGCGGGCGGCCTCACGGCGAATTCTGTCGGCGCTTTCGCTCAGCGCGGCCTGAGCCTGGGTCAAATCGGCGTTGCTCTGCGCCAATTCATCGGCGCGGCGCTGTTCCTGTTCGTACAGACGGCTGTTCGCCATCGCAATGGATATCTGGTTTGCGATCAACGGCAATGTCTGCTGCAGTTCCTGGCGAGTATATGGTTCACCCCCTGGGCGCGCGCCCAGGATCAGAAAACCCATCAGATCGTCAGACACCAGCACAGGCACAAGCACCTCGCCCTGCAATAACCTCAACGATTCCCACTCGCCAATCCACAGCGCGCGCAAACGGGGCAACTCCATCAGACGATCCACATACATTGCATGCCGGTACAGCGCCAGTTCATGCATCAACGGGCTGTCGGCCTGGAAGACCGGCGTCTGGGAGATTTCCGTCGTGCTCAACCCCGCAATTCTGTGGTAAACGGGTTGTGATTTGTGCTTCATGAAGAGATGCGCATCCGGCGCGTGCAGCGCGCGCGTCAATTCGCGCAACAGATCGGCGCCCAGTTCACCGGGCAGGCGCAGGCGATTGCCGGCCTGGCTGATCGCATAGATTAACGTCTGGACGTTGTAACGTTCGGGCAGAAACACGCGCTCGATGAAACTCATCACCCAGGCGCGGAAAGGCTTATAGAGCAGAAGCAGCCCAGCCGTGCCCAGAGCGGCAATAATGCTGCCTGGAAACAGCATGTCCTGGCTGAGGTTAGCCAGCAGATAGAGCGTGCCTGACACCAGCGCCACATACGCCGCAATTACAAACAAGAGCGAAAATAATCGCCGCAGCACCTGGCCGATCTCGAGCACCTGGTAGCGTGAAATGCTGAGTGCGATCAGTAATGCAGCCAGGCTCGCCAGAAACAGATCGAGCGGGTATCGATCCAGGCCGGTGGCATTGGTCACATTGCCCACCAGCAGCAGCGTCAACACAATCAGCATGTACTTCAGGCGATTGCGGAAGGTGCGATCCTGGTTGCGACGCAGTTCCTGCCAGAGCAGCCAGACCGTGGGAATGAAATGTCCAAACCAGAACAGCGCCGTCGCCGCCACACCCCAGCTATAGTCGTTATGCACCAGGCCATGCGTGACGGTGGTCTGTGTCACAACGGCATCCGTGCAGTTGACGATCAGGATGATGACATACGATATACCGCTGGTGACAAGCCAGGCCTTCTGGCGACGCAAGGGCAGCGAGAGAAAGTTTGCGGTGAACCAGAACAGCGCCCACGGCATGCTAATCGTCCCGAGCGCGGAGAGACGCACAAACCAGATGGGGGCCAGGATACCCAGATTGGCGTGCAGCAGCATGGAGCCAAAGCTCCACACAATGCCCGCAGCCAGAAACTGACCGAACCAGTTTTCAACAGACCCAAGATCACGCCGGCGCGCGAAGAAGAGCAGTGTGTAAATCACTGCCGACGCCAACGGAATCGCAATCCAGAAAACTTCTGCGGGACTCATGATGGCCTGTGTTTTATTCCTTCTTCAGCAACAATTCTATCGATTTATCCGAAGGTTGTATGTGCATCGGTTTGAGATGGGCCAGGTCGGCCCCATGAGCCACCTGGTATTGGGTATAGCGATCAAAGGCCCCAACAGGCAGAATGGACACCGTGAGTGGCACGAAACCGAGCATCGTTTCGATGTTGCCATAATCAGTGTTGACCAGCTTCAACTGCCGATGAACGCTGTCCCTGATCTGCGTCTCCGTCAGCGCCGGCAACTCACCCGGCTTCATCTCGACATACAGATGCAGCGCCGATTCCTGCTCACGCTGTTCCTTGCACACGACCCAGTCCACGGGGGTGACCCCGGCATCTTTGATCGCGATATTGATCTGTTTTTCATCCACCAGCCCTGCAAAACCCGACAGGTCGATGAAGTCGCCGGATCGGCCTGCAAAGTGAAACTGTGGCACCTTGATGCCGCGCGCATCATCGCGCAGCGCGGATATCTCGATCAGGTCATGCATCCGATAGCGCAGGAACGGGCCGCCATAATAGCTACTCACCACCACTTCGTAGCGCTTGCCCACTTCGAGTTCGTTGAGTAAAAGAGTGCGCGATGGCTTCTTCCCTTCGAGGCGTTCCGCTGCCCAGTCCTCCTCGGGGATAAACTCGAAGAAAGCTGAGGATGGGATGAAGCTCATCTCCTCGTGATTCCAGGCCTGCGTGGCGATAAAGCCTACTTCTGTGCATGCATACGACTCATGCGGATAAATCCCCCAGTAACGCTTAACCTGCTCGCGGTATTGCGATGTATCGGTTCCGCCGCACATCAGGCCGCGCAATTGCCACAGGTCACGCGGCAACAGATAGTCGCGCCCTTCACTGCGCGCGCGCCCGCGCGCCTGGGCATAACGGATCAACAGGCGCGGATCGAGCATCTGCAACGAGAACTTGCGTTTCTGATTGGCGCCCTTCTCGAACTGCTCGCCCATTTTGACAAGCACGATGGTCATTGAACCGAGAATGTCCATGCCTTCGACCATCGCCTGCTGGAAGACCTTCGTGATGCGCTCCTGGAAACCGAGCCGCTCACTTTCTTCGAGCGGCGGGAGGAAGCGGAAGTCAAACAACTCGGCTACCGCCCAGATCGCGATGCCGCTGAGGAGTGGGCGCGCCGGCAGGTTGAGCGCGACAATGTCGTTGGGGCGCACGTTGATGTCGCCACGGCTGCGCGCCGCCGACAAGATGTGGCTGGCAACAGATGACACGCCAAGCTGGTGGTAGGCTTCATGCGTATACGGTGCCCACTTTGCCTGGCCGCCGCGCCCAGAGGTGCGCGCCCAGGCGACGATCGGACGTCCCAGGATATCGTCCGGCTTATTTTCGAGCAAGCCGGCGTAGTCAGCGTAAGTCGTCAAGGGCATGACCTGCCTGAAATCTTTTGCCGAGTTTTTGTCTGCCATGCCGGGGAAGAGAGTCTTCCACAGTCTGCCTTTGGATGCGATGTCGAATTGCTCCTCAAGCAACCGCCATTGAATCTGCATGAACTCGTCTGTCGTCAGGTCGAGGAAACCACAATGGCGTTCCCATGCGCGCTCCAATTCGCCGTTGCGGATCAAGTCGCTGGTTTTCTGTTCAAATGTCTGCATAATCAGCCTCTTATCTTTCGAATGCCTTGATGAAACTTCCAGGGGTAGGGATAAGAAATGGTGTAGTGACCCGATAGATTGTGTAACCTGTAAATGTCTTAGGAAAAATGATGCGATCCTGCACAGCCACGAGCAACAGATTCAGGATAGACCACACCAGGGCAATCAAGACAGCATTGATGTTGTCATTCACGAGGATATATCCAACAAGAAGAATGGTCAACCAGAGATACCCGGGGTGACGGCACAACGCATACGTTCCCTGCATCACAAGATGCAGTTTGGCGCGCATTTCATGTTCGGACGACCCATGCTGGCGCGCGCGCGCGGCGCGCAGTTGCAACGGGATTTCAATAAAGAGCGAGTACGCCAGCAGAACAACCGCAATGGCAATCAACCCACTGCCCAGGTAACCGCCGTATATGCGCCACTCTGGTGGAAGTATCGCGAAGCCAAGCGGGGTGAACCACAACGCGGCGACAAGCGCTAGAGATGCAGCAACGGAGAGCAGCCCGCGCAACAGGCGCTGTCTATGCAGCAACGGCAGATCAAGCGCAAGAAATCCACTGAACCCAAGCAAACTAAGCACGATGTTCAACGTCATATAACTAACAATGTCCTTAATGTGACTCATTGAACCTGAATGCAGACACGCGCGTCGTCTCGTTCAATAAAAAGGCGATCACGCCACACATGATTATAGCGATAGCTCGAAAGAATGTAAATAAATACCTTGAGTACATCTTATTTGCTACATTTTTTGGAGAGTTACCGCAATGTATCTAAGTGACCATAGAATACAATTGTATTGTGAGAAATATATTATGACTTATTTATCAACCACTCGTCATGAACAATGTAATCATATTGCAACTACAGAGTAGCGCATGAACTATTAACGTCTATTGTGATTTACGCGTAATGGTGTAAAAACTTGCTGAAGCGCTAAGTGAGCCATAAACGTAAGGTCAGGGGTAATGCAGCCAGAGTCACTATAATCCGCCCCAGAGGATCATATCGCACATGGACTATATAAATCTCGGTAAGACAGGGTTGAAAGTGTCCAGGCTGTGCCTGGGAATGATGACGTATGGAACATCGAAGTGGCGCGACTGGGTGCTGGATGATGAACAGGCGCGCCCGTTCATCCGCCGCGCCCTTGAAGCCGGCGTCAACTTCTTCGACACGGCTGATGTCTATTCAGCGGGCGTGAGTGAAGAGGTGACCGGGCGCGCGCTGCGCGAGTTCTCTAAACGCGATGAGGTGGTGATTGCGACAAAGGTGAACGGCGCGATGGGGCCAAAGCCAAATCAAGCCGGGTTGTCGCGCAAGCACATCATGGACGGCATCGACGCATCGCTGCGCCGGCTGGGACTCGACTATGTCGACCTGTACCAGATCCATCGCTACGACAAGGACACGCCAATCGAAGAGACGATGGAAGCGCTTCACGACGTAGTCAAGGCGGGCAAGGCGCGCTACATCGGCGCGTCCAGCATGTTCGCATGGCAGTTCGCGCGCGCGCAATACATTGCCGACCAGCACGGCTGGACGCGCTTTGTGAGCATGCAGAACCACTACAACCTGGTGTATCGCGAAGAGGAGCGCGAGATGATCCCGTACTGCCGCGCGGAGGGCATCGGCGTCATCCCGTGGAGCCCGTTGGCGCGCGGCTTCCTGGCCGGCAACCGCACGCGCGAGAAGGCGAGTGACGAGACGACGCGCGCGCGTTCCGACGCCTTTGCCTATTCGCTGTATTACCAGGACAACGACTTCGACACGGTCGATCGCGTGATCGCCCTGGCTGGCGCGCGCGGCGTGAAGCCGGCGCAGATCGCGCTGGCATGGATGCTGCATAAGCCCGGCATCACGGCGCCGATCATCGGCGCGAGCAAAATGTACCAGTTGGACGAAGCCATCGCGGCATGCGATATCAAGCTGGATGCTGAGGAGATCAAGGCGCTCGAAGCGCCGTATAAGCCGCATCCAGTGCTGGGACACGGATGAGGTGAGAAGGAGAAGAGGAGCGGAGGTGAAGAGGAGACGGGGGGCGCGCGGCGCGCAATGAATGAACTTAATGCCGCGGGCGGCGACCGCAAGCGCGCAGGCTGGCTTGAGTGGAATACACCCCAAATAGCATCTGCCTTGTAGCTGGTTACGACATCATATATGATGTGATTCAGTAGAAGGAGTGCGATGAATGACACGTTATGCCCTGAATCTACCAGTAAATCTTAAGCGTGAAGCCGAAGAAATGGCTTCACGGCAGGGAATATCCCTTAACCAGTTTATTATGTGGTCGGTATCAGAGAAAGTCGCTGCTTTGCGTCAGGAACTGGATGACCCTGATTTCCCTGGTATTACCTATCAACGCGGAGCATCCGGTTGGGTAATGCCCGTGATCCGTGGAACCCGGATTCGTGTCCAGACGATTGTTGTGGACACAGAAATGGGGCTAACCCCCGAACAAATCGCAGCTGAGTACGATCTGGATGTGAACCGAATTCGTGAAGCGCAAGCCTTTTACACCGCTCATCGTTTAGAGATCGACCACGAAGTCCGCACTGATAAACACCTGGAAGAAAACCGTGGCTAAACCTCGGTTGCACTTGGACGCCGACACATCCCGAATTTCACTATGGCGTGCTCTGCTTGACCGAGGTCATGATGTTACTCGCACACCGAATGCATGGATGGCACGCGACGCATCCGATGTGCAGCAACTCCAGTGACTGGATCAGATGAGCTCTCCTCTTCACTACCGCATCACCAACTCGCCGTCTGCCTCATCGACATGCACCGTGCTCCCTTCCCGATACTGCCCGCCCAGGATCGCGAGCGAGAGCGGGTCCTGCAACTCGTGCTGGATGACGCGCTTGAGCGGGCGCGCGCCAAACGCCGGGTCATAGCCTTCCTGCGCCAGATGCTCTTTCGCTTTATCACTTACTTCGAGCACGATCTTGCGATCGGCCAGCAGCTTGCGCAGCCGCTTGAGCTGGATGTCCACAATCCGCGTCAGATGCTCAGCGCCAAGGCTGTGAAACACCACGATCTCGTCGATGCGGTTCAGAAACTCGGGACGGAAGATGCGTTGCAACTGGCGCATGATTTCGTCTTTTGAGAGCGAAGAGAGAGATTGGGGATTAGGGATTGGGGATTGTCCGAAATCTCCACGCGTAGCCTCTAATCTCGATTCTCCTCCTCCTGTGAGTGCGTTACTCGTCATGATGATGACGGTGTTCTTGAAGTCCACCGTGCGCCCCTGGCCGTCGGTCATGCGCCCGTCATCGAGCACCTGGAGCAACACGTTAAACACTTCCGCGTGCGCCTTCTCGATCTCGTCCAGCAGAATTACTGAATACGGCTTGCGCCGCACGGCCTCGGTCAACTGGCCGCCCTCTTCATAGCCCACATATCCCGGCGGCGCGCCGATCAACCGCGACACGGTGTGCCGTTCCTGATACTCACTCATGTCGATGCGGATCATGGCCTGTTCGTTGTCAAACAGAAACTCAGCCAGCGCCTTGGCGGTCTCGGTCTTGCCCACTCCCGTCGGTCCCATAAACAGGAACGATCCCAGCGGGCGGTTTGGGTCCTGCAGGCCGGCGCGGGCGCGCCGCACCGCGTTGGACACGGCGTGAATGGCGTCTTCCTGACCCACCACGCGCTCGCGCAGGCGGTCTTCCATGAGCATCAGCTTGGACACCTCGCCTTCGAGCAGCTTGTTCAACGGCACGCCCGTCCAGCGCGACACCACCCCGGCGATGTCGTCTGCGCCGACTTCTTCTTTCAAGAGTGGATTGCCCCGTTGTAGATGGCGCAGGTTCTCCTCGCTCTCGCGCAGCTTGCCTTCGAGTTCGCGCAGCTTGCCGTAGCGCAGCCTGGCCGCTTCTTCGAGGTTCGAGGCGCGCTCGGCCTGTTCGATCTTCACGTTGGTCTGATCGATCTCTTCGCGGGTTGCCCGCACCGCCTGGATGGCCTGCTTCTCCATTTCCCATTGCGAGCGCAGCGCGTTGCCCTTTTCCTTCTCGCTGGCGATCTCGGCGTCAATCTTCTGCAGGCGCTCCTTTGAGGCATCGTCCTTTTCTTTCTTCAATGCCTCGCGCTCGATCTCCAACTGCAACACGCGCCGGTCGATCTCGTCCAGCGCCGTGGGTTTTGAGTCAATCTCCATCTTCACGCGCGCGGCAGCCTCATCGATCAGGTCGATAGCCTTGTCGGGCAGCTGGCGGTCGGTGATATAGCGCGCGCTCAAGCTGGCCGCCGCGATCACTGCCGCATCCTGGATGCGCACGCCGTGATGGATCTCGTAGCGCTCCTTCAAGCCGCGCAGGATGCTGATGGTATCCTCGACGCTGGGTTCGTTGACCATGACCGGCTGGAAGCGCCGCTCCAGCGCCGCGTCCTTCTCGATATTCTTGCGATACTCGTCGATCGTGGTCGCGCCGATGCAGTGCAGTTCGCCGCGCGCCAGCATGGGCTTGAGCAGGTTGCCCGCATCCATCGCGCCCTCGGCTTTACCCGCGCCGACGACAGTGTGCAGCTCGTCGATGAACAGCACGACAGCCCCGTTGCTTGAAGTGACTTCCTTTAACACCGACTTCAGGCGTTCCTCGAACTCGCCGCGAAACTTGGCGCCTGCGATCAACGCGCCCATGTCGAGTGAGACGATGCGCTTATCCTTCAACCCCTCAGGCACGTCGCGGCGCACGATGCGCTGCGCCAGCCCTTCGACAATGGCGGTCTTGCCCACACCGGGTTCACCGATCAGCACCGGGTTGTTCTTGGTGCGGCGCGATAAGATCTGGATGACGCGCCGCACTTCCTCATCGCGCCCTATCACCGGGTCAAGTTTGCCCTGCTGCGCCATCTCGGTCAGGTCGCGGCCATATTTCTCCAGCGACTGATAGGTGCCCTCGGGCTGTTGCGAGGTGACGCGCTGATTGCCGCGCACAGCCACCAGCGCCTTGAGGATGGCGTCGCGCGTCACACCGTTCTCGCGCAGGATGCGCGAAGCGGGGGACGGGCGCGCGCCATTTGGCCCGGCGTCCACTAACCCCAAAAGCATATGCTCGGTGCTGACGAACTCGTCCTTCATCGCCTTCGCTTCGGCCTCAGCCTGCTGCGTCACTTGCGTAAACTCGCGCGCCAGCGTCGGCGTGCCGACATTGCCGCTCACCTTGGGTTTGCGCTGTATTTCGCGCTCGATCAAATCGTCAATTGCATCCGGGCGCGCGCCAGCTTTGGCGATCACCTGCGGGACGATGCCGCCCTCCTGCACTAACAAAGCGTGCAAGAGATGTTCCGGTTCAATCTGTGAGTTTCCGTGTTCTTGCGCGATATGCTGCGCGCTCAGCACAGCGTCCTGCGCCTTTTCAGTGTATTGGTTTAGATTCATGTTGTGCCCCTGTTTTAACAAACGATGCTTTTATCCTCGGCAGGGTTCGCTAGAATAGAATTAGCGCCACATTAGCGCATTGTTTGATTCAGCAAGCGACGATACAGACAGGCATCATACACAATACTGAAAGCCAACAGCACCATGCTCACAAGCGCGATGCTGATCGCCAGGACTACGTTCGCGATCAGATAGGGCCAGGCTGTGCCTGTGGATCGAATCAACAGCGGCACCAGAATGCTCTGGGTAAGCACCATCGGCGCAGCGATGAAAATCGTGCTGAGGGCGAAGATCGCCAGCCGCACCAGCCATGTGTGCGCGAGCACAAGCCCGATATTCCGAGCCGCCAGACTGATCGCGCCGCCGATCTGAGGCCGCCCGCCCAGGCCGGGCGCGCCTGGCGCGCCCGGCGCGAGAACGACCGCCGCAACAACAAACCGCTGCAGCGCGTCGACAACAAACAAGAGGATGAGCCCGCCACCGCCAAAGACCCACACCAACGGCAGCTCTTCCACATTCTGGACATAGTAGTAGCTCAGCCCACCCGCATATACCAGCGTGGTCGCGATGCGCGATGTCTCGATGCGGATGTAGCTGAGCAATTCGGAGAACGGCGCGCCCGAGTCGGGGATCAGGTTGCCGAGCGCTCGCAGGATGATCGCGCGAGCCATCCCATCGGCTGTGGCGCTTAACTGGCCGACGTCCGCGAGATCAATGCGCAGTTCGACCAGCAACGCGTTCAACCCGAGGTTGCCCACAAAGAGCAACGCGCCAGTTATGACCATGATCAGCAACAACGGTAGCCAGTGCGGCAAAGCCGCGCGCAGAATGCCGCGCATCCCGAAGTCTTTTCCGTCCGGGCGCAACACGCGCCACGAGATCACCCCGCGCGCCAGCGATCCAACCAGTAATCCGACCACGCCTTGAAAGATCAACGGCACGATTCGGTGCGGCCCATAGGACACAAGGATCGTGCTGGTGCGCGCAAACATTTCGAGCGTCATGAGCGCGCCCAGAATCGCAGCCAGAATAGAGGGCATGGCGAACCCGCACAGCGCGCCAGCGAGGATCGAGGCCGAATGGGTGCTGAAGGCGACGAGTGTGTCGCTCCACACCATTGCAACTGTAACGCGCGCGCCTGCGCCGGATGCCGGAGCCTTCACGCGCTGATCGACCGGCAACGCCACACTCACCGGCTCACCTCCCGATGCGCTCGCGCCACAGCCGCGTATAGATGGGCGTCATAGACCGTGGTGAACGCGATCAGCAGCATGCTCACAAGCGCCTGACTCAGCATAAACAAGAACGCGCTGGCGGGATACGGCCACAACGCGTTGAGGCGCTGCGACAGCGCCGGCACGAGCAGGTATTGCGACAGGGACAGCGGCACAGCCACAAATACGATGTTCAATCCCGATCCGGCGAGCCAGAGCAG
>CAIXPS010000102.1 GCA_903921365.1 uncultured bacterium
ATCGGGCTCTAAGCTGCCCTCCTATATTTTACCGGCCTTTTTGCCCAGCTCGTAGCAGTACAGCAAAGCCTTCTGTGCCGCATTCAGATATTCGCCATTCGTGATCGTCAGGCTATTCCTCAGTACTACGAGCTGCGCCGCTATCATCGTGATCTGGTCAAGCCTTTGATCGGCCAGAGCTTGATCCGTTGTCATTTCAGAGTAATGCCTCCCGTGGCGCTTGCGCAAGTTTTTACATGGGTCAGTATTGGTAATGCGCAGCACAGTGATCGCTACAGACGCGGGTTTCGGATTCGTCAAGCCAGTATTCGGTGTATTCGATCAACTCGCCGCACACATCGCACTTGTCAGCAACTTCATAGATCAGTTGCGCCTGAGCGACAAGTTCGGCATCTTTTACCGTGTGTTCGCTGAGATCATCCACGGTTGGGCCATCAAGCTGGATGTACTGGCACTGCTTCCACAGCTTGCGCAGTTCAAATGCTGCCTTGAGCGCCTCTCGCACATCCCACCACCACTTACCTTCGATGGTGTACAGGGGCGACAGCGTGCCGGTGTTCATGCAATCCCGGTCATTGGTGATCTGGATAAAGTGGTCTTTGCTGTAGTAGTCGTTTGCCCGGCTTATTCGCCAGGGTTCTCGCTTGAGTGGCATTACTCCTCCAGGTCGCGACCGTAGGATATTAAGGCCACGCAGAACGCCGCAAACAACTTGCGCACATCCTCAGCGGGATAACCGGATGCAAGGACGTAGGCTGCCACGGTCACAACGCGGCTGATCCGCTCGTGTTCCTCCAGGCTGGGGTACCTGGCTACATATTCGTTGACGAACTCCGTCAACTGCGACGTGTCAATGCCAGGCGGCTGTTTCTTTACGTCCTCCTCGGTGAGGTTCAGGCGTTGCAGGGCTTCGTCATACGCCCGCTGCCAAAGATCATCTTTGTTCATGGGCCTGCTCGACTGTGAATTTCTGGATCATTTCTTTTACCTTGTCCTTCTGCACGTATATCCTGTACAGGTTTGAGTTTGGCCCGGCCTTCAGGAATGCAACGTGAGCGACACCAATCTTTTCGTTAAGGGTCACAAACTCAACCAGGGACAGTTTGCTCCAAAACTCTGCTCCTACTTCCATATTTGGCCTGGCCAATTCCGAAAAACAAAAACGGCCACCTTCGCAGATGGCCGCTAGACTGTGTTGCTGCGATTCATGCCGCGTCGATTTCCTCCGCTACCTTTGGCAAATAGTATGTCTCGATCACAGGCGGGATGAACGGCCCCCACGAATTCAAATACGTGCCGCTGTCTCTGCCGATTGGGAATAGCCTTACGCCGCATTGCTTGACCAGCACCTCAAGCAGGTTATCCTGACTTGCAAGGCCACGGTCGCTGCCATCTGGATCCTCGTCGCACCACACCGGCCACATGTCGGTGACGACGCCCATGTTTGTCCTGGTGATTACGTACAGTTCATCGATCATTAGATCGTCCCCATCACCTCTGTGCCATCAGCGCGGACGCACAGACTTACACTGACATCCCAACTGTGTCTGGCCTTGAATTGCTTCACGGCTTCATCCTTTGCCGCGCTCAGCGACCTGGCCCAGATGTCCAGCGTGCGGTTCTTATACCGCGCCAGATAGCCATTGTTGTCGCCATGCGCTGCTTTTTGTGCGGTCTTTTCTGCTTCAGTCATTTGTACATTTCCTTGGGTGGATACATCCTGAACACAAGCGTGGATGCATTCAGCCATTCGTGTGCGTCACTTCGCGTCATCGGTTCTGGCGCAGGCGTGATGAACGTGTCAGCCCAATGGGTGGTCACGTATTCACACAGCCATTTCCATGCTGCTGGTTCGTCCTCACAGATTTCCTGCGCCCAGCTGTCGGGATCGTAGAAATCAAAGATGTGGACGCCCACATAGGTCTTGGAGTCGAGAACTACGACTGCCATATTTACCTCCCGTAAGGTTCTCTGCCCTCAATGTGGTTGAGAATGTTCTGCATCATGACCAGCGGGTTGCCGGGTTCCATGATGACGCGAACCAGTTTAGGGTTGTCAAGCACAGGTGATGAACTCCAGAATGTAAAACCAAATACCACCAACTTGGCAATAGCCTTGTTTACGGTTTTGGAAGTTGCTGTGAACTCGATACCTCTCTGCGTAACCACCGTGTCACGATAAAGCACGGGTCTGCCGCTCGCGATGAGGATATCCTGAATCGCTCGTTTTGATGTCAGTTTCACGAGATTCTCGTCAGCATTCGGGTTGTTCATCCAACTAACCCCTGATCTTCAGTCGCCACGCTCAAAAGCTAGTCCTGTTCCCGTGTGCCTTCATCAGGCTTGAACGCGCAGATTTCCGTTACTTTGCTGTACTTGCCAATCGTCACGATATGGACAAGCCCATCAATACCCAGGTACCATTTGTTTTTTGCGGTGACTTTGGCGGTTTTGGCCGGGCCAATTCCGCCATCCCGTGGCTGACCGCCGTCTTTCCAACCGCCCCGTTTCGAGTAGGGACGCACCTGCAACCCCATGCCCGAAGGCTTAACCTGTGTTTCCAGTTCTGGCATCTTTATCTCCCTCGGCAGGTGGCACACCGATAATGGTTCGCTTCATTTATGAATCCTCATACTTAAGCAAGAACCGTGGGTTTATGGCTTTGACACTCAACCGCCCAAGGTCGATGTCGGCTTTTTCGTTCATGGCGCGAATCACGATGCCCTCACGCTCGATCTTGTTGTTGAGAACGGACTTACCCTCGGCTATGGCTACCCATTCATCGATGGTTTGAGCGCCAAAGTCACGGGAGAACAGGAATGGCACGAACTTGAGATGCAGGCCATCTTCGATCAAGTCCCTGGCATCGAGGTAGTCCAGATATTTGGCCAGGCCAATTTCATAGATGCCATAGAAGTAGACGGTAAATTCGGACAGGGCGTACTTGTTTCCCTGAACGCCTGGGCCGATCAACTCACCTTGCAACGCAACATCACGCCCAAGGCCGCGCAGCAACGTCTCTACGTTCAGTTTCCTGGCAACGATCCAGAAGGCATTACCCACGCTGTCTTTCAACTCAATGTTGCGGCTGCAAACGCCGAACTCGCCATCTTTGATGTAGTACGTGACGCTCGATCCATCGAGCTTCTCGGTCACATACATGTGTTCACCGGCGTGACGTTGCAGCACACGCGGGTAGGCTTGAATCCGCATCTCATCGGTCTTGGGGATGAATGATGGGAACGGCCCTTTCATCATGCCAGCCAAACACGCCGGGATTACAGGCTGCCACAGTTTGACGCCCAGCATGTCTGTAACGTCTTGCCCTTCGTGCCATGTGTACGAGGGTTCTTCACGGGTGTCACCGGGATAGCGCCAACCTTTCAGCACATCTATCGGGAATACGATGCCCTGCGAAATCTGGCCGCGAAGCTTCTTGGTGCGCAGCCGCTTGCCTTCGAGAAATGCGAAGTCTGGATTCTCGGCAGGGAAGATGGAATCAAGCTCACCGTAACAAACCAGATCGCCCTCGTGAACCTCACCTTTCTTGACCACCACTCGCCAGCCAAGAATTTGCGCAACTTCGATTGCATCAGCGCCTTCGATTGGGTCTACGCTCAGTACCCGCTGTATCGTTACTAACGTTCTCAAAATGGAATCTCCTTGCGGGCAATTGCCCAATTGAACAGACGCTGCCACGGACGATGAAAATTGGCCTGGCCAATTTCCCACATCACAATTCGTCCACAATGGATACACATCAATGTGTCATCGTCCAGTGCCACGTAATGGTGGCCGAACAATCGACACAGTTTGTTTATTACGATATAGATCAGATCAGACGTAACTATCGACCAGTTCTTCGCTGTGAAATTCCGGTAGTTCGCCGAATATTGCCGCATATGCGGCCTCCTCCGCAATCTTCTTGCGCTTGCGCTCAATCGACTTGGTTTCCATCATTTCGTGCCAGCCAGGTGGATATTCGATAAGCGCCTCTCGTAGTTCGTAATAGATCTGCCACCAGTCATGGGTATCGCACTCCCAGATCAGGCTACCAGCCGGCGACGTAATCCAAACCCCAGATGCTCCGATTTCCAACCACTTGTCGCTGTTCATATTGCCGGTGTAAATCATCACACCGGGAAACAGGTGCATGGCGGCATCGGCAGCGGGTTTGAACTGTGGATCAACAAACCCTTGAATCCATATCCCAGCCGGCGTTATCACGACTCTACGACCTCGTCGGCATCATCTTTCAACTCAAAACCACGCTCCCTTAGTTCCTCTTTCGTAAACATGGCGGCAGGAATCAGGTCCACCATCATATTGGGATACTTTCTGGCAGCCTCTTTGTATCGTGCTGCGTCAATCTCAGCGTACGTCATTGGTTTCATTTCTCTCCTGCGCGATCCAGTTCTTCCCGTTTAAGCTGCAACTCCATCACGAAGTTGTCCAGCACGGCCCACTTACTGACAGCCCCGTAGATACGGGGCATACTGCCGCACTCGTCGACGATGATCTTCACCTGGTTGAAGGCAGCATCAGCAAGTGCGCTTCTGATCATTCTGATCTTTTCTACGTCAGTCATCTGTCCTCACTCTAGCTTTTGGCTACGGGCTTTGTCCAGTTTTTACACTGGTCAATTTGTCTTTCAATTGTTGTCAAAACCCAGACCGCGTTCCTTCAGGCTGACCCATGTCATACTGCCGATTACCAGGTGATCAATCACCTCGCAGTCCAGCAGCTTGCCGGCCTTTACGAGGTTGGTGGTCAACTTCACGTCCTCAGCGGATGGGGATGCGTCACCGGAAGGGTGATTGTGAGCAACGATGAGCGACGGTGCACCGTGGCGAATGGCTGCCTTGAAAACTTCACCTACGCACACGCTACATGCTGTCTGGCTGCCTCTGTAGAGCATTGAATTGCTGATCACTCGGTTCCGAGCGTCCAGGAGCAAGATTCGCACTTCCTCCTGTTCAAGTGAACTCATTTCGACCATCAGGATCTTCGCAGCATCCGATGGTGTTCTGATTTGTGGTCGTTCGTCAGTCATTGGCGCGAGGGATCGCCGGCCCAGCTCCAGTGCTGCCTTGAGCCGGATCGCACATTTCTCGCCCAAACCATGCGCGATGTGCGTAAGTTCGATGACAGTCGCATGCGATATGGCTCCCAGCGTTATATACCGGCCCATAAGTTCGCGAGCGATGGATTCCGCTTTGGATCCGCCGATCAGAGCCTGCAAAAGTTCTGTGGTATTGCACACGGCGGGACCTTCTCGCAGGATGCGGCTGACAGGGCGCTCAAACGCGGGTAATTCAGCCAGGGGTTTATAGACGATCAAACTCCCTTTCATGTTTCTCCTATATGAAAACAGCCCCTCTGTAGGGGCTGTTCGATAGCAGGCCAGTGTTCTGTTAATCTGTTGTCCTGACGTAGTGATAGAAGTCATTTGCCACATAACCACGCGCCGTGGTGAAGTTGTCCACCAGAACCTTCAGTTCCTTCACCATCGCGAAGTACGCCTCGTCATCCTTGTCCAGGATGTAGGGGTAGAACGTCATCTCGTCCACATCATGCGCCACGGCAATAGCCAGGATCGCGTTTCTGACAGTGGCGATTTCCTCGATGTTCCAGTCGAACGGGCCGGGCGCTGAGATCATGTGATCCATCAGATCGAAGATTTGGTTGTCCACCTCGCACTGGCGGTGGATCTGAGCGGCGGTTAAACCCTCGTTGTTCTCGATAAATTCCGGGCCGTGATCCTCAGTGTTTGGCACGATGCGTGGGCGTCTGGTTCGCAGCATTCCAGCAGCATCGACCATGAATTGATCGGCCATCGCTGCAGCTGTCTGTCTGCCCGGCACCTGCATCTCTTTGTCGTAACCGGCTGGCCGAAAGCCGGTGAAAGCCTCGAACTGTTTCAGGCTGATGGGAGCGTTCACCGCTTTGAGCATCGGCTCTGTGTCAATATCTCGTTTCTTTGATTTCATTTGCGTACCTTTAGTGGAAATAGACCGGGATCAGCAATCGGCTGAGTTTCCGGGTCATAAGGGGTTCGACATCCTGCCAGTTCAGGCCACCATTGCCGCAGCCGAGTTTCGGGAATGCGACAGATGTGATCCCGTTGTTTGCGTACTCGTGGACAAACCGGTCAAGTCCCTGGCTGATCCAGGTGAGTTGCGACGGGGCGTGCCAGTGTTCCTTGGTGGGCAGGCAGATGATGACCTTGCCGCCACCGTTGTCGTCTTTCCAGCACCACAGATGCCCCACTTTGAGGGCATTGCGCTGGCACAGCTTTGCGTACTGCCGAAACATATCGGGGTAGCGTTCTTTGAATGCAAGAGCCAGACCCGCACCCATCACTCCATCGGTGTTGACAGGGTTAACCAAAGTTTGGGCTGGTGAGTTAAGCAGGCTAAGACTTGAATAAATGATTGACATGATTTTTGGCCAGGCCAATTTTCCTAGTAGGGCAGGTCGCCTACGATGCGCAGGGCAATATCTTTGTCCAGGACGCTCCAGAAATCGACCAATTGCCATTTGTCAATCTGATCGCCGATGAAGAAGGGGTCACTGCCAGCGAACACATCCCAGCGTTCAGTGTCAGAGACTTCCATCCCGACAAACCAGACATTCAGCTTGTCGAAACCATGTTGAATGGTGACTTCGTCGGTGATCAAGCCGGGGGCCACAATATTCGCCTTGCGACAAGCGTCGATGACCTTCGTGGATTGAAACTTCGCATTGTACTGAGACATTACGTTCTCCTTGATTGCACTATCGGCCCGCGCCATGTGCTTTGTAAAGTTTTTACAGGGGTGAAAAAACAGAAAGCCCGGCGTTTCCAGGCGCCGGGCTAACTTTCAACTGCGCAGTTACTATAGCAACGTGGCCGGTGAATTGCCGGTCATTGCCAGCTTGATCGCCGCTTCGTTCTTCTTCCAGAGTGTTTTGATGCCATCGGGCATTCCGCCATTGCTCTCATTGCCATCAAATGTAGGCCACGAAGTGTCATCGTGCCAGAACGAGTCCCATGCCCCAAACCACTGGAACATAGTGCTGTACTTGCCGTACGAAGATGGTTTGAGCGTGACCCGCCAGTAATGCTTGCCGATCCGCATTGGTGCTGAATCCCACACGATCTCGGCAGTATTTGGCCTGGCCAAAACAACCAGTAGCGTTGCCTCCAAAGGTGTTATCCTTCCCATGACCAATCCTCTGGCACAAACCACACTCCGAACCAGTAGCCGCCCTTCTGGTAGAGGCTGCGCATCCCAAGAAACGCGCACCATGCTATGACTATCGCGTGCAGGAAACTGGTAGTGAGCAAGCAAAAGTGATGCTCGACTCCACATGCCAGTTCTACCTGCCCAACTTCTGTTACTTCATCCCTCATTGTTGCTGTCCTTGATGCCGCGATCCAGATAGCCCTATTGATCTCGACATAGTGGCATACGGAGATTTTGGCCTGGCCAATTTTCTCGATGACAAGATCCATGTATGGCGGGTTTTGCAGGCACAGATGGGCTTTCAGGTCAAACCCGTGTTTGTGAGCGATTTTGGTTATCTCGCTCTGCATTGTTTTGCATATTTCCATAAACAATTTCCTTGTGGCGGCAAATGTCACATGCCGGCGTGCTACCTGTCCTTGATGAGATCGTCGTTGTGGTCAACGTGCACCCATCTGAACCAAGTCGTGTTGTAACTGCGCTCCAGTTTTTCCATCAACTGAGAAAATTCGTAATAGGTGACACGTCCCTCCTTGTCGTTCGAGAACAATTCGTAAAGCACCATGACCTTACCTTCTCTGCGAATACAAAACGATTTCTTGAGTCCAAGTCGCAAGCACACTTTGCGTTCTAACTTGTGCCACGTAATAGTGAGCCGGTGCCAGTCCGAAGCGCTGACCTTGATAAAGCGTAATTCGTTATATGCATCATCAAACTCTTTCACAGCGTGGTGAGCCTTTACCACAATGGGTATCGTGTTGAAAGCTGTTTCGAGTCGATGCAAGGAAACGGAAAACGCGCATGAGCTATACCGCTTTAGGTGTCCTGGGAATCGACCCGAAAAACGAGGAAAGCCCACCGCGCGGGTGGCTTTTTATAGCTGTGTTACGAGGATGATGAAAGTGCAACAGGCACTGTCTACGATGCTGAAACCGCCCCAATAATATACGAAAGTCAGGCTAATGGTCTTGCCAGCAGTCGTGCTATGGAGCACACCGGCGTCACGCTGCCATCTTCTCGACGATGGCGAAAGCTTCGCACCATTGCATGGTCTGTGGATAGCCGGTGAACTGGCTGATTTTCTCAGCGTAGATGATGGCGATGGGGTGATGATCACGCCAGGCGTAATCCTTGTTGTTCAGGTTTGCTTCCTGATGGATCTTCATGAACACGTCTTTGAATGACATCATGACGCCGCTCATGTTGGAAGCGCCAGATACGTCTCTGGCATCCTTCCAGTCCTGTGCCGTCAGCACTTTATGCTCAACGGTGTATTCGCTGATATTCATTACTTACTCCCTTCATGGTGTACTTTGTCGTAGCCATGACTGAACGTTATCCTTCTGCCATGTGAAACGACGGGTATTGGGCGCCTCGCCCATAGCGGCATGGTGGATCCGTCCACTGATGACCAGTATTCCGAAGATGACCTGACTCATCTGGCGAAAAGTCACTAGCGCTAAAAGCAAAACAGCGCAATGTTTTTTAAAAGTGCTAATATCTCTGTCATGGGTTTGATGGAGTGAGTTTTGGTTGTGAGAAGTTACAACTCTACTCGATAAGCCCTGTTTCATGTACCTTATTTTGGCGAAGGTATTGGAAAAACCTGATGCCATTTTATTAAACGACATCTTTCAAAAAATCGCCCAGTTGGGTGCTGTTCACCCGGAGTTACAGCCTGTTCCCAGCCCATATTTGGCGAAGGTATTGCAGAAGAGGAGATATTCATGTCCCAGAAAGATATAGAACCTCAACGTCCTAATAATATTCGGCAACCCAGCGGATCTAATGATACTCAGCCCACGCCTCAGGAAAGACAACGGTTATTAATGATTAAAGAACGGGAACTACAAATCAGGGAAAAGGAGGTTGCCTCAAGGAACAAGCTTATTTACGCAATAGGAATCCTTTCATTTCTTGTTTTACTTAGCGCCACTGGCATAATAATTTTCTCTTTGTCTCGACCACAGGCTGCTCCTAATGCGGAGAATTCAGGAAAATCACTGCAACTGACCAAGGCAGCGATGGAAATGACCTTGACTTCCGTAGCTAATATTGCATCTGTAGGTTTACCCACCAATACTCCATTACCCCCCTCCACGCCAAAACCCACCAATACGCCAACACCTACCAATACGCCAACACCTACCAATACGCCAACACCCACCAATACACCGAGCCCAACACCAACACCTTCATCAACACCAACACCAACTCCTGTATCAACAACCTCTCCACAGACAATACTGTCGGAAGGTCAGACAGCGGTTGGTGACGGACTTACAATGTGGGTGGGCGATTTCTGTATTTTCAAATGCACATATAGTCCATTCGGTGTTGTTCCAGTACAGGTAACTTTCAAACTAAAGAATGTCACCGACCATACCATACTTATACCAGCAGTTGGTGGCAGAGACATTTTCGTTACCTTGGATACAGGTGTGAGGATGTATGCATATACAGCCACCTGTTCTTGGAATCTAGTAGATCGTGATATTCCGCAACAGCAGTTAGGTTCCCAGGATGAACTCAGTTGGACTTGGGCATTCGAGGCATGCGAAGGTCCCTTTAATAACAATGTTAAAAGTTTCATCGTGCAAATGCCACACGTAGGTGACCGATTCCCTGGCGCTCAATGGAGAGGGATCGTTCCTCGCTAGCGCTAGCAAGTTATTCCAATCAGGACTTACGCATAGAACCCATATGTGGCGGGAAAGTGACGTTTTATTAGTCTTTTACTGCCAGTCGTGGAGCCGTTGCGTAAGTCCTGAGTCAAACAATTGTGCCAAAAACAGGCTTGCATTTCATTTCCACTCATACCATGCTACCAGCCAGCCACTGATCAACATTTTGGGCAGCGTCATCGCATACTAGCGAGCCAAATCCCGCAGCACCGAATTGTGCGACATGATGAACTGCTTCGTCACTAATGCACATGCGACATTCGCGAACGTAATGCTTGGTTGTAAAGGCCGCTCTTTTAAGCTAAAGGCTGTCGCTTTTCGGCTCCCTATTTGAGCAAGAGAAAGAGCAACCCAGCGAGGCACAAGGCATCCCGATGCTGTAGCGCCCGCGAGGACGCGTCGGGACGATAATGTAATCGTTCATACTGCCATCTTCTCGACGATGGCGAAAGCTTCGCACCATTGCATGGTCTGTGGATAGCCGGTGAACTGGCTGATCTTCTCAGCGTAGATGATGGCGATGGGGTGATGATCGCGCCACGCGTAATCTTTGTTGTTCAGGTTTGCTTCCTGATGGATCTACATGAACACGTCTTTGAATGAGATCACGACGCCGCTCATGTTGGAAGCGCCAGATACGTCTCTGGCATCCTTCCAG
>CAIXPS010000103.1 GCA_903921365.1 uncultured bacterium
CACGCGCCGACTATTACGCCACTGAACACCCGTATGCCACTGACGTCTTCATCGTCGTTGAAGTCGCGGACACATCGACGGATTACGACCGGGATGAGAAGATGCCGCGCTATGCCGGGGCGGGCATCGCAGAAGCATGGCTGGTGGATGTGTCCAGCCAGGTTATCGAACAATACACGCTTCCGCGCAATGGTCACTACCTGAACCTGCGACGGCTGGAGTACGGCGATGTGATCACATCCCCCACGCTGCCCGTGATCGAACTACCCGTCGACGAGATACTCGGCCGGGCTGATTGAGCATCGTCCACACCGGCGCGACACGCCGCTTTGAGTAGAATTAACCGTATGCAACTTTTCACCATCGGGCATAGCAATCATAGCTTCGAAGCGTTGGCGCAATTGCTTGACGCCAACGGGGTGATGATGGTTGCCGATGTGCGCACGGCGCCGGCCAGCCGTTACAACCCGCAGTTCAACCGCGAGTCGCTGGAGCACGATCTGCCGGAACACAACATTCAGTATGTCTTCGCGGGGAAGTATCTGGGCGGTCGTCCGTCCGACCCGGGGTGTTATAAAAAGCGCGTCATGCCTGGTGAAGGGGTGGATTACCTGCACGAAGTGGATTACCCGGCGGTCATGAAGCGCGAGTGGTTTATCAAAGGGATCGACCGGCTGCTCGAACTGGCCGATGAGCAGACTACGGCGGTCATGTGCAGCGAAGAGGACCCGGCGCAGTGTCATCGCCATCACCTGATTGCCCGCTATCTGCTCAGAGAGCGGACCGAGGTTGTTGTGCGGCACATCCGTGGAGATGGGACGGTCTTCAGCGCGGCCTCGTTGCGCGGTTCGGTGGATGACAAGCCGCAGCCAGAACAGCCCGGTTTATTTTAATCAGCAGGTCGCTATGCAACTGTATACGATCGGATTTACACAGAGACGCGCCGAGTCGTTCTTTACCCAATTGCGCGCAAACGGGGTCAAGCGGCTGGTCGATATTCGGCTCAATCCGGGCGGACAGCTCTCCGGGTTTGCCAAGCAGGACGACCTGCCGTATCTGTTGCGCGAACTGGCGGGTGGATGCGAGTATGTTCACCTGCCTGAGCTTGCGCCCACGAAGAAAATTCTGTCCGAATACCGCGCCGACAAAAACTGGGCGCGTTATGCCGAGCGCTTCGATGCGTTGATGGATGAGCGCAATATCCCGGCAACCCTCGATGCGACTATGTTTCTACTGACCAGGTGCTGCCTGTTGTGCAGTGAAGCAACGCCCGCGCATTGTCATCGCCGGCTGGCGGCTGAACGGCTCGCCGCGCACTGGCCCGATCTCACTATCGTCCATTTATGATCACACAACTTGTCATCACCGACCTGACCCGCATGCAGCATGGACACGTGTGCATCGCAGGATACGACGCGAAGAAAGCCTGCATCCGGCTCGTCCAGCCGCCCCCCGGCATCAGTGAAGCAGCGCTGATCGAGAACGACAAAGCGATCGCGTTCCCATTTGCCGTAGTCGAAGCCGACCTGCAGGAGACGCAGTCCGATCCGCCGCATACCGAAGACCATCTCTATGCGCCGGGGTCATTGCATTACGCGCGCCACGCCGTGGAGGCAAAGATAGAGACTGTTCTGAGTTGGTCGCTGTACAAGACGGTGGCCGCCTTGTTCGGCCAGCCGATTCTGGAGGATCCCGGCCACTACGTTCTGGCGGGCCAGGGTGAGCGGTCGCTGGGCACGATTCAACCGCATGCTATCAAGTGCGTCGAGTATCGCGAGGGGCTTGAGGGCGTGTGGGACTATCGCATCACCTTCAGGGACGATGAACACTGGTACACCCTCAAGATCACAGACCTGACATGGCATTATTATTGTGACCAGTTACGGGCAGGCGGGCGCGAGCCTGTCGAGATTGCCACAGAACTGACGGCCATGCTCAGGCGCCGCAAGGTCTATGTGCGCGTTGGCCTGTCGCGAGGTTGGAAGAAATATCCCGGTCGCTGTTTCCTGCAGGTGAACGGAATCCATACGATCCCGGATTATCTGGAGGGCAGGACGTTTGTTGACCTGAAGAGGAGTTCCAGCGAGCAAATCCTATGATCGTAATCCATTCCACACATGAGGCGGAGTTCAAGATGGGCGGCATCGGCGCCGTTCTCGACGGGCTGCTCAGCGCGCCCAGCTATCTGGCTCAGGTAGAGCGCTCGCTGGCAGTCGGGCCGATGAACACACACGACAAGATCGAAATGGAGCGGCTGTTCTCGGCGCGCAACAAGCTCAAGGTGCGCTACTTCTCCGTCGGCGAGGTCGTCGACTGCCCGCCCGCGCTGGCCGAAAAGTTCAAGGCCATCGAAGCGAACTGGAACGTGCATCTGCTCTATGGCACGCGTTCGTTTGGCGGCGCTGTGCACGAGATCATCCTCGTCGACCCTGGCGACATCAACAACAATC